>CANDSI010000154.1 GCA_947388575.1 uncultured Mycoplasma sp. | reverse complement strand
ATAAAAGCTACCCGTATATTGAATATATTAGTAAACCATACCCAAGGCTTCAGGTATCCAGATATTTAAATATTAAAAGGAAAGACAAAAAAATGCTATTTGGACCATATCCCAACGCCTATGCAGCAAGACGAATAGTATCTTTAATAAATAGGTTATATCCTTTAAAAAAATGTGATAGTATGCCTAAGAAAGTATGTTTATATTATCATATTGGTGAATGTTTAGGATATTGTGAGCACAAAGTTGATAATGAAAAACTAAGAAAAATGGAAGAAGAGATTTTAAGTTTTTTAAGGGGAAATGGTGATATTCTAAAAAACAAGATATTAGAGAAAATAGAATTACACAGCAAAGAATTAAATTTTGAAATGGCATTAGAACTAAAAAAAGAATTAGATTATATTAGTATTGTTTTAGACAAACAAAAAATGGAATTACATGATTATACAAATCGTGATATTATAGGTTATTTCTTTGATAAAGGATATTTAAGTATTCAAATATTATTTTTAAGAAATGGGCGAATGGTCGGAGGACATACTGATATATTTCCAATCGTTAGCGAATTAGAAGATGAGTTAGATTATTATATTATGAATTTTTATAATAGACATGAAGTGCCAAAAGAAATTTTGTGTTCGAGTAACATAAACCAAGAAATACTAAGTGAAATAGTTAAAACTAGTTTTATTGTACCTCAAAAAGGCAAAAAGAAGAAACTTTTAGAAATGGCTAGTACTAACGCTAAAATAAATTTAGAAAACGAATTAGAAATAATTGAAAACGATGAAAAAAGAACAGAGCAAGCAAATAATGATTTAAGAGAATTATTAAGTCTAAAAAAATTAGATCGTATTGATTTATTTGACAATTCCAATCTTTTTGGAGAATTCACGGTAAGTTGTATGGTTGTTTTTAAAAATGGCAAACCAGCTAAGAAAGAATATCGCAAATACAAAATAAGTTTAGATAAAAATGATGATTATCATACTATGGAAGAAGTTATATATCGTAGATATTATCGTGCTTTAATAGATAAAACAGAGTTACCAGATTTAATTGTAGTTGATGGAGGAATCAATCAAATAAATGCCTGTTTAAACATGTTAAACGAGCTAAATTTAAAAATTAAAGTATGCGGTTTAAGAAAAAATGATAAACATAGAACTAACGATTTAATCGATAGTGATGGTTACAAAGTAATAGAATTAGAAAGAACAAGTCCAGTATTTCATTACTTAACAAGAATGCAAGATGAAGTTCATAGATATACTATAAGTTATCATAGGCAAATAAGAAGCAAAGGGGCTATATCAAGTGTTTTAGATAATATTGAAGGGATAGGAGCTAAAAGAAAAAAGGAATTAATTAAAGCTTTTGGCAGTGTAAGTAAAATCAGAAATGCCAGTTTAGAAGAAATAACAAAAATACTACCCGAAACAATTGCTATAAATTTAAAAGAATATCTTAATAATTTAAAAGAAGAAAAAAGTACAACTAAATTTGACACCAATAATTAAGTTAAAAATTTTCAATTTAATAAAATAAAATACTCAAAAAAGAATATATTTTCTTCTTTTTTTATGCTAAAATTTAAAAAGGTGGTAAAATGGAAAAATTAATTGAGATAAACATAGACCCTGATATAATTGTCTCTAATAAAATATCAAATATTAGAAATCCTGAATATATATATATTCCCATTATGCCAAATAGTAAATTGCTTATTAACAAAAGTAAAAAAGTTAAAATAGGAACGCCTCTTTTAAGTACTCGAAATATAATAATAACATCCCCAATATCAGGAGAAATAAATTGTATTAAAAAAATAACAACAATTGATGGCGAGATGGATTCCATGGAAATTAAAAACGATTATGAAGAAGCTACAATCAAAGAGACCAAAATGAAGAAAAACATATTAAATATAAAAAAAGAAGTATTAGATAAAGCGTTATCACTTTTTGAAATAAACTTAGATGGTAATAGAAATTTAGTTTTAAACTGTATTGATGATGAACCTTATGTTTTAACAGAGAGCTTTTATTTAATGCTTGAATATTCTAATTTTTTAGAAGTATTAGATAAATTATCTGATATATATAAACTACAAGTATCAATCGCAGTTAAAGCTTCTAGTAATTTTAGTATAAATGAATTAATGAATTACTTAGGAATGTATCCAAACATTAAGTTAGAAATATTGCCTAATCTATATTTAATTGGAAAAGATAGATTTTTATTAAAGCACTTAAACAAAGATAATAACGAAACAACAGTGATAAAAGCCAGCAAATTTTATCATTTAAGCAACTTTTTAAAAAAAGGCCGTCTAAAGTCTGATAAACTAATTACCATTAGTGGAAACAATATTAATAAACCTTGTGTAGTAAAAACAAAGATAGGAATATCTTTAACCGATGTTTTAAAAGTAATTAAAACAAAAAGTGATAATTCAATTTATATAGCAAATGGTTTAATGGGAGGTCAAGAAATAACTCCAAAAGATTTCATTATTACAGAAGAAATAAATAGCATCTTAGTTATGGAAGAAAAAACGCAAATAGAAAAAGAAGGAAAGTGTATAAATTGTGGGGCATGTATCGATATATGCCCTGTGGGAATAAATCCTCTTCTACTAAAAAGTAAATATAAGCAAAAAGAAGAATGTTTAAAATGCGGTTTATGTTCTTATATTTGTCCTGTGTACATAAACTTTAATAATCAAAAAGGAGATAAAAATGATTAAAATTCCTATGTTACATAATAATAGTGATAAAACAGATTTAATAAACAAATATTATTTAGCACTTATACCATTAATACTATTTAGTATTTATAAAAACGGGATCTTATTATTTAATAATAATTTAATAAGTTTCTCTAAAGTTTTAATTCCTATTTATTTTTATGGAATAAGTATTCTTGTTGGTTTTTTAGTTTCTAAAATTTTAAGAGATGATATCAAGGAGAATATTTTAATATGTTTAATTATAAGCGGCACTATATCAATTAATACAAACATTTTGTTTTATCCAATAGTACTATTTACAAGTTTGTTTATTGGCAAAATTATAATAAATAAGACCAAAATAAAATTCAATATAGAAAGCTTTGTTAGACTAATACTTATTTTAGCTTTATTACTAAATGCCTATTCTTATTTAAATATTGGGGAAAAGTTAAATAAATTCAATTATAGTTTTTTAGATATATTTATCGGCTTTGGACCTGGTGGTATTGCAACAACAAGTGCATTTATTACAATTATCGGCTTAATAATACTCTCTAGTTGTCGATATTATAAAAAAGCTATTGCTATTTCTTCGAGTTCAGCATTTATAGTTGCTAATATAATAATATTTTTAATAACAAAGAACCATGATTATTTAAATATATTATTAAGTGGAATGAATTATTTTAGTTTTGTATTTATCGCTCCCGAGTTATATATAACACCAAATTCAAAAGAGGGAATGATCGCATATGGAGCAATAATAGGAATATTAAGTTGTTTCATAAGTTATTTAGGCTTAAGATACGAAGCGAGTTATATAAGTATTTTATTTATAAGCATGTTTATTCCAATAATAAATAAAATTAACAATAAAAAATATTTAAAAAATTAAATTATGATTTACAAATAGAATTTTATATGATATATTATTAAGCATTCACTCATATAAATTTATTGTCCCATCACAAACCAAGGAATTTATGCGAGTTTTTATCTGCCTAGAAGGGACAATATGAAAAAAATAATAAAAACAATAATACTTATTGCTAGCTTTTTAGTTACTTCAAAAAACGCCTATGCAGCAAGTGTTATCATTGAAAATGAAACAGAAGATGTAAAAATACATATTAAAACTAATAGTATTGAAGAAACAAGAAGTATCCAACATATTAGAGATGAGGAAACAAAGGAATATCTATATAATATTTCTTTACAA
>CANDSI010000153.1 GCA_947388575.1 uncultured Mycoplasma sp. | reverse complement strand
TAGAAGCTGCTTTAAACATTTCATAACCATAAGTATCAATATCTACTTTGGCTACTTTAGCTAATTTACTAGCTGCAAAGATATCTTCTTCTGTTGTGGTTGGACTTTTAAATACCATTGTGTCCGATAATATAGCACTTAACATTAAACCCGCAATATGTTTTGGAATTGCTACTTTAGCTTGTATAAACATATTGTAAAGTATTGTACAAGTGCAACCAACTGGCATACTTCGAAAATTAATCGGCACATTAGTTCCGATACTACTTAAGTTGTGATGATCAATTATTTCTGTTATTTCAGCTTCCTCGATTCCTATAGCACTTTGACTAAAACCATTATGATCTACTAATATAACTTTTTGCTTAGTATAATTATCAACACTAGTAACCTTGAGTAGCCCTAAACATTCATTTTTATTGTTTACAACAGGATAATTAGTATGTCCAGTTTTGTTGGCTAAACTTATAAAATCTGTGCGATAGTCTTTATTACTTATAGTTATAGGTTTATTATTTAAATTAATCGATAAAATACTATTGCTTAAAATAATTTTTGTGGCAGTATCAAAACTATTATATTTAGTTATTATAATATTTATTTTGTTATTTTCAGCTTTCTTTAGTAATTTTTTTGGTAATTCATGATTTCCTGTTAAAACTATTAATTTTACTCCTGATTCGATAGCATATTCTAATACTTTATATCTATCTCCACATATTAATATATCTTCTTTGCCTAATTTTACTTCTTCTTGAAATGTTTTACTTTGATAAGAAGCAATTGTTACTCTTCCTTTAATTCTTTCATCAAACTCTAAACAAGCATTACCTTCTAAACTATCTAATATGTTTTGATAGTTGGTATTAACTTTTTCGTTATCACCACTTATTAAGAATTTAGCAATTTCTTTTAAAGTAACAAATCCAGTAAGTTGTTTTTTATCATTTACTATTGGGATAGCAGTTATATTACTTTTTTGCATATAATTAAATGTACTCAAAATAGAATCATTTTCATTAATAATTGCTTTTTTATTATATTTTATATCTTTAATTTGTACTTTGGTATCATTTAAATAATCTGGACATTTAACTTTAAAATAATCCAAAACAAATTTTGTTTCAGCACTAATATGTCCTAATACTTTAGGTATGGTATTTTTTCCCTCTTCATTCATCAGATACGATAATGCTATACTAGCACATACACTATCAGTATCGGGATTTCGATGTCCAAATATAAACGTTTGCATAAACCCACTTCTTTCTTAAATATATATCATTTTAGCACAATTCATGATAAAATGCAAAAAAAATTATTAATTAATTTTTTAGGCAATTATATTACTTTTTTAGGTGTTTGCCCTTATCCTAATATTGTTTCTTTCATAGTATACGTTAGGAGGTAATTAAAAGTGTTATTTGAAGATAATATGTTTGATGTTAATTTATCATTGTTTATGCCTGATGTAGATTTTAGTCGTGATAATAAAATATTAGAACCAATGGAAGGTTTCTTAAGAGGTAATATGTTTAAAGATGAATATGTTCCTTATAAGAATTTAACTTATTTTAAACTTAATACAATTAGTGAAAAAGAAAAAATGCTTTATAAAGTTATGGCTTTATCTTTTGCTATCAACGACTTAAATCTATATTTGGATTTACATCCAGATAAAAAAGATGTTTTTGATCTATTTAAAAAATATTCTCAAGAAAAGGAAAAACTATGTAATGAGTATGAAAAACTTTATGGACCATTAGAGGTAACTGGTGCAACTGGTTCTAAATTCGATTGGATAGATTCTCCTTGGCCTTGGGAAAATAAAGGGGGTAGCATGTATGTTTAAATATGTTAAACACACTAATTTTCCAATTAATATTAAGAAAAAAGATTTAAGAATGGCTAAGTATCTAATCTCTCAATTTGGTGGTGCCAATGGAGAACTTGCCGCTTCTTTAAGATATTTTTCTCAAAAGTTTAGTATGCCTGATGATTATGGAAAAGCTTTACTTAATGATATTGCTACTGAGGAGTTGGGCCACTGTGAAATGATTGCTGGAATGGTTTCTCAACTTACAAAAGATGCTTCTATTAGTGAATTAGAAGCTGTGGGCTTAGGTGGAAGATTTACAGAACATGGTAAAGGTATTTACCCTACCAATGCTGATGGCGCCCCTTTTACAGCTACTTATTTTGCTGTTACTGGTGATCCTCTTGCAGATATTATGGAAGATATGGCAGCTGAAGAAAAAGCACGTGCTGTTTATGAAAATTTAATTGATTTAACTAATGATGAAGATGTACTTAGACCACTTTTATTCTTAAGACAAAGAGAGATAGTTCATTTTAATCGTTTTAAAGAATTATATGAATATTATAAGAAAAAAGGTTATTAACTTTTAACCTTTCCCTAATTTTAACTACATTGATAATTAATCTGTGTAGTTTTTTATTTCTTTAGAATTCTTTGTTTTAATTCTTTTAATTTTTCTTTTTTTGCATTAGAAAATTTGTAGTAATCTATATAAGAGGATTCAATAATTTGTTTTTCTTCACTAGTTAAACTTTCTTTTTCTCTACTTTCTAAAAATAAATTAAGTACAAATAAATCTAAAAGTTGAAAAGACATTGCTTTTAAATATTTAGGATTATTTTCATCATTTATTCCTAACCTTTTGATTCTTGGAACTTTAGCTGGCTCCCAATCGTCTGTTGGCGAATCAATATATTGATAAGGATTATCTGCACATTTAAAATATGCCATAGTCCAAGAGCGTAACATAATATCATATTCATTGTTAGGTGCAAAACGATTAATAAAATCCATTTCTAAATCTTCGGCAAATGTTGGTAGACTAGAAAAGACCAGATTTAATTTAGCATATTTATTTTCATCTATTTCATATATTTTTTTCAAGATATTTATATCAGGCAAAATTGATAATCTTCCTAAAAAATATATAACCGTCTCTCTTAATAGAAACATTTCTTTTTCTTTTAAACCTACAACATAGCAATCTTGATCTTGCGGTTCTTCTGGATACAATTTAAAGCCATAACTAACATTTAGTAGATGATAAAAAAATCTTTGAATATCTTCTTGCTTTTCTTTTGGTAATAAATCCATTTTGCTCTGACAGCATTTGTAATACTATCATTTTGTTCTACAATAAAGTTTTCTGTTGCTAATTTTATATCACAAGCTATACAAGCTTCTACAATATTTTTTGCCATAATCTTTTCTTTCATATTTTTAACCTCATTCTATTTAATACAATTATAGTCTATTAATTCTTAATTGTAAAGGATTGAACTCTATAACGTTTAACTAAAAAAACATTAAGATTTTTTTCTCTTAATGTTTTTCTTCTTTGTATTTTTCTTTCCCTTAGTGTTTGTTGTTTTTTTCTTATTACTGCTATTTTTCTTTCTCTTAGTGTTATTTTTATTACTTTTTTTAGTATTATTATTTTTTTGTTTAGTATTAGTGTTTTTAGAATTAGCTTTATGACTATTTCCTTTATTTGTGTTATTCTTAGTTTTAGAAGAGCTACTATTAGTAGTAGTAATCGCCTCTTTTTCTTTATTAACTCTATCTTTATTATCATTTGGCAATTTTGTTTTGCTGTTATCTTTCACTACTGTGATCTTATCACTAGATGTAGTATCTTTTTTAGTTTTTGTTTCAGATTCTGTTTTTTCTACTAATGAAATATCTGCTTTCTTTTCTTTATCTTCTTTAGTAATATTAACAATAATTTCTGATAATGCTTTTTCTTCTACTTTTTTCTTTTCCAAAACTTCTTTATTATCATCTTTATTAATTTGTTCAATTACATTTTCTAATGCTGATTTTTGCTTTTCTAAAGTTTCTTCAGTATTGTACTTAGATGTGTTTACATGTACTTTATCACTTAAAACTGTAGTTTTTAATTTCTTAGTTTCAGTTATAATATTATTATTGTTAATCTGTGTAGTTTCT
>CANDSI010000152.1 GCA_947388575.1 uncultured Mycoplasma sp. | reverse complement strand
TTATTACAGGAGTACGATATTTTAATCATTGGTGTAAAAACCTTAATTTCAAAAAAGATAATAGATTATGTTAAATCTCCAAAAATAATAGCTACCTTATCTATTGGACTTGACCACATAGATAAGGAAGTTAGAGAATCTAATTTAGTGAATGTAATTAATGTTAAGAACGCTAATACTATTTCAGTTGCTGAGCATATTTTTTCCTTAATACTTGCACTTAATAAAAGATTATATGAATCTAATAATTTAGTCTTGCAACAAAAAGGAAACAAAAATAATTTACATGAAAGGCCTGATGATATATCTAACAAAAAATTAGGATTAATTGGTGCTGGGAATATAACTAAAGAAGTTATTAAAATTGCAAAGATATTTAATATGTCAATATCTTGCTATACTAAAAATCCTGATAATCATAAAGATTTATTAAACGATGGAGTAACATTTAAAGCATTAGATGAAATTCTTAAAGAAAGTGATATTATCAATGTTAGTATTCCGTTAACAGATGAAACAAAATATCTTATTTCTAAAGATAAAATTGATATGATGAAGGAGACAGCAACATTTATAAATACATCTAGACAAGATGTTGTAGATACTAAAGCATTAATAGAAAAAGCTGATAAATATAATACTTTTTATGTAGGACTTGATATTGATTTAGACAATTATGAAACATTATTTTCACAATATAGAAATAATGTTATTGTAACACCACACACAGCAGGTGTATCAAAACAAGCAATAGAGAGAATGGATTATGAATTAGCCGATAACATTGTAAATAATATTATTAATTAAATAATTTATAGAGAGGATATAATAAAAATGAACAATAGAGAAATTGCTGTTGTGGTTAGTAATGATAATAAAGATGTTAGTGTAATAGAAACGATAGATGCGATTAAAAATGCAGGATTTAAAAATGTTTTTGTGCAATGGTACAATAAAGAATGGAATCCTACGCAAGAAGAACAATTAAAATATATTAAAGAAAAAGGATTAAATGTCATTTTTGCACATTTAGGATATCAAAATATAAATGATTTATGGCTTGAAGATGATAATGGTGATAAATTAGTTAATAGATATAAAAATGATATTAAAATTTGTAAAGAAAATAATATCTCTATGGTTGTTATGCATTTAACAAGTAAAAGTGAAGCCCCTAAGTACAATGAAATAGGCTTGAAAAGATTACAAAAAATTGTAGATTATGCTGAATCGTTAAATATAAAAGTAGCTTTTGAAAATACAAAAATAAAAGGTTATTTAGATTATGTGATTAAAAATATTCATAACGAAAATGCTGGAATATGTTTTGATTCAGGACATTATCATGTTCATTTTAATGATGAATTAGATTTTTCTGTTTTTAAAGATAGAATATTTGCAGTACATCTTCATGATAATGATAAAAGTGATGATTTACACCTTATGCCTTTTGATGGAACATTGGATTGGAAAAAAGTTATCAAAAATTTAAAAGAATGCAATTATGATGGACCAATAACAATGGAACTTTGTTATAGATATGAATATTTAGAAATGGGAATTGAAAACTTTTATAAAAAAGGTTACGAGGTTGGAAATAAATTAAAAGAAATGTTTGAAAGGAGTGAATAAAACTTTATGGAACTAATAGAAATTGTTGATAGAGATGGTAATTTTACAGGACAAATTATAGATAAAGAAGAAGCACATGATAATAATTTATTACATAATGAAGTTGCAGTATTTATAATCAATGATAAGAAGCAACTATTACTTCAAAAAAGAAGTGCTAATAAAAGATTTAATCCAAATAAGTGGGCTTTATGTGCTGGACATGTAGATGCAGGAGAAAGTTTAGAATCAGCAGCTTTAAGGGAGTTAAAAGAAGAAGTAGGAATAGATATTACAATAAACGATCTAAAACCATTTGCAGAAAGAGAATTTACAATAAGAGATTCAAATTCACATATTACTTATTTTTATTATACTAAGTCAAATTTAAATGAAAAGGATTTTATTATTCAAAAAGAAGAACTATCAGAAGTAAAATGGTTTGATATAGATGAAGTAATAGATATGATAAAATCTAAAGATGATTCCACAGTATTTAGAGAAGAAGGATTAAAACTTTTTGAAGAATTAAAAAATGTATAAAAAGACAAGGAATAACAATATGTATAATCAAATAATTGAAAATTTGGAAGAACAAATATCTATTAAAGAATTAACAAAAATAAAAAACACATCATTACATTTAGGTGTATTTACGGAACCTTATTTAACATATATGTTGGAAGGAAAGAAAACTATTGAATCAAGATTTAGTAAAAATAAAATACTACCATATAATCAAATATCTAAAGATGATATAGTTATTGTAAAAAAATCTAGTGGAAATGTAGTGGCGTATTTTACTATAAAAGAAGTATTATTCTTTAATTTAAATGAAACTTCAATAGATGAAATAAAGACTAAATACAGTAAACAATTATGTGTGGATGAAAGTTTTTGGCTTAGTAAAAGAAATAGCAATTATGCAACATTAATAATTATAGATAAAATAGTTAAATTAAACTCATTTCATATAGATAAAAAGGGAATGCAAACTTGGATAAATTTAAGTAGGAGGTAGAAAGAAATGAAGAAATTTATAAACTCAGTAATATCATTTTTTAAGTCAATATTTGGGCAAGATATTCAAGTTTCAATAGAAAATAACAATAAATACAATATTAAAAAAAATAAGAATTGTGATATATCTATAAATGAAAATGGTGACAAAAATGAAACAAAATAATTCACTAATCACAGTTGAAAAAAATAAAGATTCGCAAATTAATATAAATGTTGGTGTGATAGATGAATTGTCGTGTGATAATATTAGAAGAGAATATAATAATGTTACAATGTTAGAAGATGAATTTACTGATAGATTAGAATATAGTAAAGAAGTATTAACTAAAAAATTATTACCTAAACAGCTACAATCCGATTTTAATATTGTTCCAAGATTAAGAAGTGGTAAAGTAGAATATGAAACAAAGGCAATTACTCCAGATGCTTATGAGAAATTTCCTATGAAAACTAATTTTACTATGCAATTTAAAGATGCTGAGGAAGCAAAAAGATTTAGAGAAAACGGTATTGAAGAACTTCAAAGGCAAGCCAATTTGTTACAACATCCTATTGAAATACCTAATATAACAAACATAAAAGAGTTTATTGGGGAATTTGAGAACCCAGTTGCATATTCAACAAAGCATGGTTCTGAAGGTATAAAATTATTTATTTGCCCAAGACCTTTACCGCCAGCACAAAAATATGCAATAGAAATATTTAATGAAAAATTATCTTTTAAATTAACAACATTATTGAGACTTTCAAGATATGATGAAAATGATATTATTTTAACGAATAAAGAAAGCATTGAAGAAGTCTTTGATGTTACTATAAAATTATCAGATATTAAAAAAGTAGAAGAAGATGAACAGTTTCAAGGAAAATTTAATATTACAATTGCTTTAAGAGAGCAGTACTATAATAATTGTGAGTTTAATAAAGAAATAATAAAATATAAGTTTTTAATTGAAGATGCTAATAATCATATATTAATTGATAATATAGATGCCAATGTAAATATTTTCTCATTTGAAAATTGTGGAACAATATTTTATAAAAATAAAGATTATAAGAGACTTAATAGTACTATAGAATTGATAGATAAAGTAATCTATATAGCAAAATTAAAAAATATAAATGTTGGTTATGATATGGAATACTTTATAAAAAATGAAGAGTTTATTAATTTAGTTTACAATGAACTAAATAATAAAAATTATACAATAAAAAAACCAATGACTTGGTCTTTAGAATTAAATGAAAAAGCAGATATAGATCAGCTATTTGAAAACGATGGAAAAATACTACTAAAATCATCACTTGATAATTTATCTTTATTTAATGTTGACTTTAATTTAAAAGATAATGA
>CANDSI010000151.1 GCA_947388575.1 uncultured Mycoplasma sp. | reverse complement strand
TAATAAAAATCCTGATTTAACAACAAAAAAAATAAAACTATCTCTATTAGATACTGTGTATGTTGTTTATTTAGAAACGGTTAGCTCTAGTGATAAAGTAAATGATTATATATTAAAAAATTTAAGTAATTTAAGTACTCTAAAAAGTAAAAAAATAAGAAACTTAGATTCTATATTACCAGGTCCTAATACTAAAGAAATTAAAAATTATGATGAAATAGAATTTTACATAACTAATGGCTTTTCAATTGTAATTAGAAATAATACTATTCTTGCTATTGAAACCAAAGCTGATATTAATCGTAGTGTTGCCGAACCTAATAGTGAACCAGCTACTAATGGGCCCAAAGATGCTTTTACGGAAAATTATCAAATTAACTTAGGTTTAATAAAAAGAAGAATTAAATCTCATACTTTAAAAACTGATGAGTATATTATCGGTCGTAAAACAAGTACTAAAGTTGGTGTTTTATATTTTGATGATATTGCTGACTTAGAACAAGTTGAATCAATCAAAAAGAAAATATCCAAAATAGATATTGATGGTATAGTTGATACTGCTTCTTTAGGGCAATTAATAACTGATGAATTTATTACGCATTTCCCTACTTATATGATGACCGAAAGACCTGATAATGTTTCTCGTGCCCTACTAGAGGGTAAGATTGCTATTACTGTTGATACCTCACCTTATGTTATATTATTACCAGCATTTCTCGCAGATTTTATTAATCCAGGAGTAGACCAATATAATAAAAACAAAAACGTAAACTTTATTAAAATACTTCGTTTTGTTTGTTTCTTTTTATCAATGATAGCTCCTGCAATTTATATTGCTCTTACAAACTATAATCAAGAAACTATTCCCACTGACCTTTTAGTTAGTTTTGCCGTCCAAAGAGATGGTGTCCCCTTTCCAGCAATAGTTGAAGCTTTTATGATGCTCTTTATATGCGAGATGTTACGAGAAAGTGACATTAGATTCCCTAACTCTTATGGTAGTGCTATTTCTATATTAGGTGCATTAGTATTAGGAGATGCAGCTGTTTCTGCAGGAATAGTGAGTCAAATTATGATTATAGTTATTGCCTTAACATTTATTTCAAGTCTAATTTTTACCGAAGTAGAACTAGTAAGTGCCCTAAGACATTTAAGATTTATCTTTCTAATTTTAGCATCATTCTATGGTATCATGGGTATAGTCTTTGGTTTATTCTATTTTCTTATTAGAATTAATGATACCTACTCTTTTGGCAAGCCTTACTTCTATCCAATAGTACCTTTTGATAAAACATACTTTTTTAAAACCTTACTTAAATCTCGTGCTAAAAAAGATACTAAACGTAGTAAATTACTTACTAAGAAAAACTTTACAAGACAAGGAGAAAACGCATGAAAAAATTATTAATATTATTAATTATCCCTTTTATTTTAAGTGGATGTTATGACTATAACGAACTTAATGATTTAGCTATTATCTCAGGTATAGGTATCGATTATGAAAGTGATGAATATATTGTTACTTATGAAATATTAAGTACTAAAAAAGAAGGTGAAACCTCAGCTTCCTCTAGTACTTATAATGTTACCAGTCGTGGTAAAACAGTAGTTGAAGCTTTTAGTAATAATGGTAATTTAATGGATAAAGTCCCCTACTTTGAACATGTAGATGTTGTTGTAATAAGTGAAGATATAGCCAAAAATAATTTAAAAGAAGTTGGTGAATATATTATTAGAACATCTAAACTTCGAAATGAAAGTTTTCTAGCTATTGCTACTAATTCCAGTGCTAAAGATGTTATAGAAGCTAAATCAAAAGAAAAACCAGTCGCTTCAAGTTTTATTATGAACTTACTTGAAAATAATAAAAATAGTGCTAGTGCTGGTTACTTTATGCCATATACCGAAATATTAAATAGTATTTTAACAGATGGTGAAGATGCTATCTTATCAGCAATCACTGTAAATGAAAATGGTGAAGAAAAAAGTATTGAATTAGTAGGTCTCGGTGTCTTTGAAGATTTTAAATTAAAACATATTTTTGGCACCAAAGAAGCAGCCATCTTAAATGTTTTAAATAATTTTGATGCTGAAACAGTATTTTTTGAAAAGAAATGTAATAATGGAGTTATAGTTGTATCTATTTATGAATCTAGTATCAAAATAGAACCTAATAATGAAAATGTTAAAATAAGTGGTAAATTAAACGTTCGAATTAATGAAGACACATGTAACGATAATTTAAGAGATGAAAAAGTTTACGAAAGATTACAAAAAGAATTTACTAAAATCATTGAAGATAAAATGTTAAATGTCTTAGAAACACTTCAAACAGAAAAGTCAAATGCTCTTAAAATAGGTAAATTTTATTATGATAAATATCGTAAACCAAACTACAAATTATGGACTAACCAAAGATTTGTCTTTGATTTAGATTTAAAAATAAATAAGAAAGGCTTAATATTTGAGGTGAAAGAATGAAAGACAAACCATTTATCAGAGATTTTCTAACCCCAAGTTTATTCTTAGGTTTTGGTATCTCTATTTTATTTAGTATTTCTAGTAAAGATTGTTATATAGGAGCTCTTTTAGGATTATTAATTGGTTTTGTAATAATCTACCTATATTCTAAATTTTTAGAATTAAAAAAGAAAAGAAATCTTAAAGAAATACTAAAACAAAATAAAATTCTCGGCATATTTGTTTATCTTCTACTTATTATTGCATCTTATATTTTACTAATATATTCTCTAGTTATATATAAAGTATTTGTTGCTAGTTTTATGTTAATTAAAACACCAGAAATTCTTTTATTAATACCAATTGTTATATTTGGAACTTATGGTGCATTTAAAGGATTAACAGTAATAAATCGTGTAGCAGAATCTCTAATACCCATTGCATTAGGTTTAGCAGCCTTTGCTTTTCTAGGTATTGTTGGTTTATTCGACACTACTAATTTTCTTCCTATTTTAACTACTACTCCATCCAACTTTTTTAAAACTGCCATAACTTTTGCTGGCATAAGTACATTTCCCAATTTACTTACCATTCATTATCAAGAAAAACCTAAATATATGCTAACTACTTATTCCCTAACTTGTTTGCTTATAATCGCCACTATCATTTATGTAAATGGTATTCTTGGCGAAGAAATAGTACATATCTATCGTTTCCCAGAATATATGGTTTTAAAACAATTAAAACTATTTCAATTTATTGAAAAAGTTGAAAACATTTTATCTATCGCTTGGATATTTAACATTTTTATTCTTTTAATGACATCTATTCATTCAATTAAAGAATTATTACCAAATAAAAAGCCTAAAATAATAACAGCCATAATTCTAATATTAACTTTGTATATGATAGATAAGGTTTTTGCTTTTAATTATGTTAATGAACTACGTATTTATAAACTATTACCATATATAAGTGTAATTATACCTCTAATAATTATTATACCTTTATTATATTTAGCTAAAAAGAAGAAAAGTAATCCCAACTAGGATTATTTTTTTAATAATCATCAACTATATAATAAACATCATTATAAATAAGTTTATCTTTTTTATTTATACCATATAAAAACACTTCTATATTAAGTTTCTTTAAAGAATTAATCATGTGTTCACTTGCTACATCATATAAAACTCCTATAAAATCAAATGGATATAGATTAGAACTATTAAGTATATAATTAAGAACTCCTATTTTAAAAGTTCTACTTTTAAACTTTTTTATAACACTTGTAAAAAAAGACATAACATAAATATTTTTATTTTTATATTTATTAAGTAATTTAGTAAATTTTTCTACATCTAAATTTATATCTTTAATTTCAATTAATAAAATTTTATCAGTTTTAAGTTTTAAAACTTCTTCAAGTTTTGGTATTCCTTTTTTCTTAAGTTCTTTATATGTATATTTCCATATAAATTTACCATCAAGTATAATATAGTGATTTAATAAAAATACTCAATCTTTATAATTAT
>CANDSI010000150.1 GCA_947388575.1 uncultured Mycoplasma sp. | reverse complement strand
TAACGGTTTATTTTTATTGACTTAATGCGAAAAATAGATGACTCTTAGAAAAAAAGATTTTTTCTCACCTTTCATTTTAGAAATTTAGAGATTAGAATATAGATATATTTTAAAGAAGCTAAGAATGTATTAGACAACTGTTTTTAAAACTTACCCTATATATTTTGTATAGAGTAATTTTTTGAAAAAGAAAAAATACTACATAATTACACTTATGTAGTATTTTAGAAAAAGAATGGTTAAAAACAAAATAAAAAATAATACATAAATAACAAAAACAGATACAAAAAAATACTACATAAATAAGAGGTGGGAAAAATGAATATATTAGAAGAGTTCGAGGAATATTTAAAAGAAAGCTATGATATATCTGGAGAGCAAAATACTATTAAATCTTATTTGATTGATATAAAGCAATTTATTACATATTTTAAGAATGAATTTGGTGAAGATATAGTTGACTTTTCACGAGCTGATTATATGGAATTCAAAAAGTATATGAAAGAAAAAAGAGGTTTTAAATTTTCTACTATAAACAGAAAGACCGCTGCACTATCTGTATATGAAAATTTTCTTATAGAAACTAAGATAAGAAAAGAAGACATAAAGATTATAAAGAAGAAAGACTTTTATAAAATTGATAGACCTTTCATTACTTCACAAATGTTGCCAAAAGATACAATCAAAAAAGTAAGATTAAGGGCTGGAAGAGAGAATAAAAGAGACTACCTTATGTTTATCCTTTGCGATGAAGGAGGATTAAGAGTATCAGAAGTAATTGAATTACAATTAGCAAGAGATATTGATTTTAATATGTATTCAATTCGTATTTTAGGAAATGGTAACAAAATACGCAGTATCTTTATGGATCAGGTTATATTTGATGCAATTAATGACTATTTACCAGAAAGAGAGAAATTACTAAATGGCAGAGAAAATAAGTATTTGATGGTTAGCAACAAGACTGCAAATACCAATAAACCTATGTCAAGAACAAGTATAAATACTATTTTAAATCAATATTGTGATAAAGTAAATGCAGATAAAATAAATCCACATATTATGAGGCACGATTCAGGTACTAAAAAGTATGAAGAAGGCTATTCAGATATAATGTTAAAAAAATTCTTAGGACATTCGTCTAATGCAACTGATATTTACACTCATCCAGGAGGAGAGCTATATCGTCAGGAAAAATAACTCTAAGGGTAATAATATCATCTGTAAGGTTTACATAAATATAAAAAAGTGATAAAATTATATTACCAAAATATAATTAGGGGGTATCACTATGCTAGATGTTATGATTGCTGAAGACAACTTGCCTATTAGTGTACACCTGTCAAACACGATTAGTATCAGCCAGAGTGTAAGGTGTGTAGGCATTTTGAATGACGGAGCAAAAGTGTATCAAAAGATAAGAGAATTAAATCCAGATGTACTAATATTAGACTTAAAGATGCCAGGGGAAAATGGTTTACAAATATTAGAAAAAGTTGAAGCAGATAAACAAATAAGGACAAAGATATTTATTTACTCAGGAGAATCAGAATATATGGAGTTGGCTCGTGAATATGAGTGTATTGATAGATTTATATCGAAGTTAACTCCAGCAGAACAAGTAGCTAAAGAACTAGAAAAGCTAGAAATAGAACAGTCTAATAAATATCTAGAAGAAAAAATTATTGACATATTGTTTAAGATTGGTTTTTCATATTCATTAAAAGGAACTAGACTGATGTGGGAAGCTATACAATATTCAATAGAAGAAAGTGAAGACAGTATTGAGAATATTTATCAGAAAATAGCAAAATTGCATAAAGAGAATGTTTATACTGTAAAATCTGATATAAATACGGCAATAAAAAATATGTGGCGATTTACTGATAGAGAAAAAACGAGAAAAATACTAAGATTAGGACAAAGTGATAAACCAAGTGCAAAAAATATATTAAGTATGATAGCTTACTATGTAAGAAATAGATAGATAGTAAAAAACAAGAATCTAATGTTGTATGATTAGGTCTTGTTTTTATAATGTGAACTATAAAAATACTTTGCAATATCATCTTGAAATTTATTAATTATTTCAAGTCTTTTTTTTTGCTTTGGGCTTCCTTGCAATTTCTTATACTTATTGATTTTCCTCAAATTTATCACCTAGCTAGGATTATAAGTAGTTAACAGGAGTAATTGGTAATATGATTAAAAAGAACCGAAAATATAGGTTTTTTTGGTAAAAAGATAAAAGAATGATTAAAAAAAATTAAAAATAATTAAAATTTGATATTTGATTACTTTTATGTTAGTATTGATACATACAAGTAATAGGGGAATTAGTCTTATAGATGTAGTTTATAATGATAAAGAAAAGAGGAAATTAAATGGCAATATATTGTGGTTGTTGTAATAGAAAGATTAGATTTTATGAAAGTGCCTACTCACTTTATCCATACGAATCTTTATGTAAAGAGTGCTATGTTATAAAAAAAGAAGAAGCAGAAGAAAAAAGGAAAAAGGAAGAAAGAAGAAAGAAAGAAGCAGAAGAAAAAAGAAAAGCAAAAGAAGAAGAAAAAATAAAAAAAGAAGAAGAAGCAATAAAAAGAGATAAACAAATAGATAAGGACAAAGAAAAAGAGGCACAATGTATAAATAAAATTATAGATAAACTTTTATCCAATCCTAATTTAATATTGATATATAATTATTGTAAAGATTATACTTACTCAGAAGATTGTAATGATGAAATAGTTTGGGAATTAACAAAGAGAATACTAAAAAGAGGTCAAAGAAAAAAATATAGTTGCTTTGTAGATTTTGTGAATGAAAAATGGAACTACAGATATGAGAGAACTAGAACATTTGAAAATTTTGAAATTGAACCTAAACAATTATATGATTATTATGTAAAAAATATCCCAATAGATACTTATTATTCAAACTCTTGTTCATTTCAAGCTATGATAGTAAATAAAATAAAGAAAATATATAATAATTCAAGTAAATTATTATATTTATTAAACTTGTGTGATAAGATAAAAGAATTTGATAAAAATGAAGAACTTACAAAAATTTATAATAATTTAAATAGTACAACGAATGATGTAGAATATATGACTAATAAAATATATCCAATTTATTTAAAATTCTATAAAAGTGAGCTAAAAAAAGAATTATCTAAATATGATATTGGTATGATAATTGCAATGAAGGAAGAAAAGAAGTTAAACATAAATGTTGATACATCTAAAGTCAAAATATCAACAAGAGCAAAACTAATAGACTATATAGTAAAAGAAATTGGGAAAGTTACTAAATATAATAAAGAGCAAGTAATTTTATTTATGGAAAAAGTAATAAAAGAGCAGCGAAGGAATATTGTCGATAAAGTTATCTTTGAAATCTTAAGTAATCCAGATAAGGTAATAAACGATGTAAATAAAAAAGTAAAAGAGATAGAAATAGAAAAAGAGAAAGAAAGATTATTAACAGGAAATTTATCGAAAGAACTAGAAATGCAAAAATTAGAATTAGATTTTAGTTCTATAAAGAATGGCTTTGAATTTGAAGAATATGTTGCAAAATTATATAAAAAATTAGGATATAGAATAGAAGAAATTACCAAGAAAAGTGGAGATCAACGGAGCAGATGTGGTTGCATATAAAAATGATATAAAATATGTTATCCAAGCCAAATTTTATAGTTCTCCTGTTGGAAACAAAGCAGTTCAAGAAGTTGTTGCTTCAATAGGAATGTATAAAGCAGATAAAGGTATAGTAATCACAAACAATACATTCACACCAGCCGCAATAGAGTTAGCAAAAGCCAATAACATTGAACTTGTTGATGGTAAAAAAATAGATATATATATAAAGCAAATTTTATCAAAAATATAGAAGAAAAAATGGAAATATCTAAATGTAAAACAGATGTTGAACATAGCGACAACTAGTAATTGTGCGCCCAGCAAAGGGTAAGTAATCTAACGGGTGGAAATCCCG
>CANDSI010000149.1 GCA_947388575.1 uncultured Mycoplasma sp. | reverse complement strand
AGGGAATTTTTTGCCAGTTTTAAAATCATACCAAGTTCCTTTAGGTAAAAATATTTGTTCTACACATCTATGCATTACTTCATCTTGTTTTTTGGTTATAGGTTTTACTAAAAGCTCACTACCAAAATAGTACTCATTTTTATATACTGGCTCATCATATATTTCAGGATAACTATAGTATAATGGTTGAATAAGAGGTAACCCCGTTTTATGATACTTATAGTTTTCAGTATATAAATATGGTATTAAGCTATGTCTTAATAAACAGTATTCTTTGGCAATAGTATATGTTTTAATATCCCAGTTCCAAGGTTCTCTTTTATAATAGTGCCCTCTTTCACAAGCAAATCTAAATATAGGACTGTATGTTACTAATTGAACAAATCTAATATATAGTTCAGAATCTACAATTCCACCTTTAAATCCACCAATGTCATGACTCCACCAAGAAAGTCCTATATTACTACCACTGGAATTAAAGGATGGTAAATAATCTAATGTGTTCCAACTCACCTCTGTTTTACCAGAAAAATGAATGCCATTTAAGTGAGATGCTGTTACACTATTTCTAGAAAATACTAATGGTCGGTATCTATTATCTTTATAGTAATTTATAAAATGATAATGGTTTAAGGCTTTTAAAGAGTCTAAATCATAATTATAGTCAATCCAATAAAAATCAACACCTAAACTATCTAAAGGTTTGATTAAATGATTAAAATATATAGCTATAAAAGTTTTGTCAAATACATTAAATGGTATTTTTTTAGTGTTGATTAATCCTAGTTCAGTGGCTATTATTCTAAACTTTTCTTCATGTTCTCCTATCCCTTCTATAGGATCCATATTTAAGCCAATTCGTACTCCTCTATCATGCATATAATTTGTAAATTCAAGGGGATTATCAAACAATTCTTTAGAAAATGTAAACCCTGTTTTATGTAGACTTAAGTTTCGTTTATCTTTTAAGTGCCAAAACTCATTTAATAATAATACCGATAAAGGAATGTTATGACTGTTAAATGCTTTTAATAATTTCTTGGTATCTTCAAAAGAATATATCATATCTCGATTCCACCAAATACCTAAAGCATATCTTGGTAATAATGGTGGTAAACCTGTAAGAGTAAAATAATCTTTTAAACATAAACCAAAATCTCTTCTATATATAAAAAGATATGTATCGATTCTTTTTTCTGTAGGTTTAACTAAAAAGCCATCTTCCATAAATACTAAGTTTTTGGAATCATCAATGGATGCAAAACCGTCAGTAGAATATAAACCTTTTTCTAGTGAAGATTTCATGTTTTTATCAAGAGATATTTTAGTTCCACCAAAGTTTCTGGCTTCAGCATGATTAAAATACCAAACTTTATCACTATTCATTAATCCGACTTTTAAAAATTGATCAGGTGCGTATTTGGGGCCAATAAAAGGTTTTTCTTTAATATATTCAAGAATGAAATATTTTGTTTGTATTATTAAATTTTTATCTGTTTCTTCAACTTTAAAATTTGGTACATTAAAATTTCGAAATCTCGCTAATTCCGTTGGATGATCAAAGAATACCCCTTTCTCACTATACTCAAATCGAATTAATCGTTCACTTAATATTGTTATACGATATTTATTTCCCCTAAATATAGCTTTTTCATTGCTTAAGGCATCCTGGTAATTTACTTTAAAATGCGCATCTAAATTAGCCACGACTAACCTACTCCCTTTTATTTTTATTATTTATATAATATCACATTTACTAATTTTAAACAATAAAAAGTAATAATTATTATTACCAATATCTATCAAATATATAAATATTTATATCAAATTGATTTTTTATTAAACCACATTTGCAGAATTCACCAATATGCTCTTTCTCATTTCTAATACATGTATTTTTTTCTGCATAGATAAAGTCTCCTATTAAAAATACTACGAATATTATGATAACTCCTATTAAAATATCTTTCATTTTTTTACTCCTTTTATATACTAAATAATAACATATTTTTTATGAATTGTATATTTTTAAATATTATTATTTACGTTTACCAAAAGCTAAAAAAAGATTAACTAAGAAGCAATTTGAATACTCTTTCTTAATTAATCATTTATTTTTTAAATAGTGTCTTTGCTGTTCTAAGCATTTGGGCTGTATATCCATATTCATTATCATACCATGCAACTACTTTTATTAATTTATTATTAATAGATGTTGATAAACCATCTACTAATGCTCCATATTTCTTACCTATTATATCGCTGGATACAATTGGATCATATGTAATACCTAGTGTTTCGTTTTGATTGTTTGTAAATAGTCCATTTATTTCATCTACTGTGGTCTCTCTTTTAGGTATAAATGTTAGTTCAATCATTGATCCATCTTCTACTGGTACACGATATGCAATACCATCTAGTTTTCCTTCTAGGCTTGGTATAACTTTACCTATAGCAGATGCTGCTCCTGTAGAAGCTGGAATAATATTAGCAGCACAAGCTCTTCCTCTTCGCGCTTTAATTCCTTTTTTATGAGATATATCTAGTGTTGCTTGATCATTAGTATAAGCATGAATTGTTGACATGTAACCATTTTCAATACCTATACTTTTTTCTAATATATTAGCTATAGGCGCTAAACAATTTGTAGTGCAACTTGCCGCAGAAATAACCTCTTCTGTACCATCTAATATATTATGATTTACATTATATACTATTGTTTTAACATTATCTGATTTTGATGGAGCAGAAATTAATACTTTTTTGGCTCCCGCTTTTATATGTTTATAAGCCATTTCATATTCTGTAAATTTTCCAGTACACTCTAGTACTAAGTCAACATTTAATTCTCCCCAAGGAAGATTTTCAGGATCTAATTCGTTAAATACTCTTACCTTCTTAACATTATTTATTATAATATCATTATTTATAAATCTTATTAAATCTTCGTGAAAAGCTCTATGAACTGTATCATATTTTAAAAGATAAGATAATTCTTCGGCATTTCCTAAATCATTTATGGCTACAATATCAAAGTCGGTAGCTGTTATTATTTGTCTAAATGCTAATCTTCCTATTCTCCCAAAACCATTAATTGCTACTCTAATCATTATTATTTCCTCCTATAAATTCTCTTAATATACTACCTTTACTAACTAATTCACTGCTTATTGAATAAAAACTTTGTAAAAATTTCATTATTCTTCTTGCTTCTTCATAATAAGACGATTCTGTTGTTACTGACAATAATAATGGTCTAACAAAAACTTTTAATACGCCTATTTCATATGGCAAAGCTGTATTAATAATAAAATTGGCCTGATGAGTATATGGAAAAATATATTTTTCTTCGCCTTTTCGAACACTTTGCCAGCTTTTTAAAGTACTTGTTACATCATGTCCTCTAGTTTTACTATCCCTTACTATTCTTCTAATCAGCCTTAAATCTAATGTTGATATATAATTATGTCTATCAATGTTTAACGGAATAAATGGACTCAAATATATTTTATACTTATATCTAGTTGGTATAAATGGAGTCAAATCATCATTTAATGAATGTAACCCTTCAATTAATATTATACTGTTTTCTTGTAACTTTATTAATTTATTATTGTATTCTTTTTTGCCAGTTACAAAATTGTACGTTGGAACATTTATTTCTTCCCCTTTTAATAAACTTGATAACTGATTGTTTAATAAGTTAATATCTACCGCATTTAAACATTCATAATCATAATTCCCTTTGTCATCTTTTGGGGTATCTTCTCTTTCAACAAAATAATCATCCGTAGATATACATATTGGATCATATCCTTTACTTCTTAAGTATGCTCCTAAAACTCTTGTAGTTGTTGTTTTCCCACTACTAGATGGTCCTGCAATCATAATAAACTTCTTTTCATTATTTCTTATTATTTCATCACAAGCTTTTTTTATTTGGTCTGTAAATTTTAATTCGCATGATTCAATAAATCCTTTAATTTTGTCAGTAGCTACTAAA
>CANDSI010000148.1 GCA_947388575.1 uncultured Mycoplasma sp. | reverse complement strand
TAGTATAATGAATTTGGGGATTATTATGAAAAAAATAGATAAAAAATATGTAATAGAGCTTAGTAAAAAGAAAAATGAGCCTAAATGGATGTTAGATTTTAGACTAAATTCTTTAAAAGCTTTTAATGATTTTGAAAATCCTGACTTTGGGCCTGAGTTAAATATAGATTTTGATAAAATTGTTTATTATAAAGATAATAAAAATAAAATGACTGATAATTGGGATAAAGTAGAAGATAATGTGCGAGATACTTTTTGCGATTTAGGAGTTATTAAAGCAGAACAAGATTATTTATATGGTGTGACTAATCAGTATGAAAGTGAAGTAGTATATCATAGTATTAAAGATAAAAATAGTGATGTGATATTTACTAGTACAGATGATGCTTTACAAAAATATCCCGATTTGTTTCAAAAATATTTTAACAATTTGGTTAAATATAATGAGAATAAATATACTGCTTTAAATGGGGCATTTTGGAGTGGGGGTTCTTTTATTTATATTCCAAAACACACAAAACTTGATAGACCTTTACAAAGTTATTTTCGAATTGATACGGAAAATCTAGGACAGTTTGAAAGAACAATTATTATTGTTGATGATTATGCAGAAGTAGAATATATTGAAGGATGTACTGCGAAGAGTTATTCTTCTACAAGTTTACATGCAGGAGTTGTAGAAATATACGTTGGTAAACATGCAAAATGTAAATATTCAACTATTCAAAATTGGAGCACTGATGTTTATAATTTAGTTACTAAAAGAGCTATTGTGGAAGAAAATGGTACAATGGAATGGATAGATGGTAATGTTGGTTCAGGTGTCACAATGAAATATCCAGCATGTATTTTAAAAGGAGATAATGCAGTAGGAAATTCTGTTAGTATTGCTTATGCTAATAAAGGACAAGTGTTAGATGCAGGAGCGAAAATGATTCATTTAGGAAAAAATACTAAAAGTAATATTGTTTCAAAATCTATCGCTTTAAATGGTGGAGTTAGTAATTATAGGGGAACAACTAAGATTACTAAAAATGCGACTAATTCTAAAGCAACAATTAAATGTGATACAATTATTTTAGATGATATAAGTAAAAGTGATACAATACCTAATAATATTGTAAGTAATAATAGTTCAATGATAGAACATGAGGCAACAATTTCAAAGGTAAGTAAAGAAAAATTATTTTATTTAATGAGTAAAGGTCTTAGTGAAGATATAGCTAAAGAATTATTAATTATGGGATTTATAAGTGATTTTAAAAAAGAACTTCCTTTAGAATATGCGGTGGAACTTAATAGATTATTAAAAAGTTATTAATTTAAAAAAATTTTAATTTTACAGATTTTGTTATTTCTGCTAGACAGATTTTAATTGTTTGACTAAGAAGATTTTGTGTGTTTAGCTAGACAGATTTTGATAGTTTGGTTTTTGACAGGTAAAAATAAAAGTGTTATGTTCTTCCTGGAAAGGAGGAATTATACGCATGAATAATGTTACTTTAGTTGGTAGATTAACTGGAGAACCAGAAATAAAGGAACTAAATGATGGTACATTTAGAACATTAATTACAGTTGCAGTATCTCGAGATTATCGTAATCTTGAAGGAGAGAGAGAAGCAGATTTTGTTAAATGTGTTTTATGGAATGGGATTGCTAGTGCTACTAAAGATTATTGTCATAAAGGTGATATTGTTGGTATTAAAGGTAAGCTTCAATCTAGAACATACGAAAATAATGATAACGAAAAAAAGCATATTTTAGAAGTTTTAGTTGAAAAAATTACATTTATTAGTTCAAATCAACCTAAAAACGCTTGAATTTTTACTCAATATACTTGATAATTAATAAAAATTGGTTGGTAATTTTTACCATAGGTGGAAAAATAACAAATGATTAGCAACAGAAGTTATAATCTTATCTTAGAGAACGAGGGTGATGGGATGTTAAACGGCAGCAGGCTAAGAGAGGTTAGAAAAGCTAAAGGTTTAACTCAAGGAGAGTTGGGAGATTTGATTGGCGTTGGAAAATCAGCGATATGCTGTTATGAAAAAGAAACAAGAAATCCAACTCTAGAGGCAGTACTTGAAATGATACACGTTTTTGGAGTGTCTGCTGATTATCTTTTGGGTGCAGATTTTTTGGTCCAAACAATCGATAAAGATGGTAATGAAATTTATGTTGCTATGACAAAAGAGGAAATTGTATTTATTGAAGAGCTCAAGAAAAATAAAATGGTTTATGATATTTTACTTCATGATCCTAAACGGGGAGCAGATTTAGTAAAAAAGGAAATTGGCTAACAAATGTGTTAGTGAATTTTTTTTTTGCATATATATTTTTTAGGTGGAAAAATTTTATGAAAAAATATTATGGTTATTTTGGTTTAGCTCTTATTATGGTTTTTAGTTTTTATTATACAGAACAAATATCAACTTTAGTACTGAATAAAAATCCTCTTATGATGACAATAAAAGAACAGGCAGATAATTATAATGTAAAAAGTGTTAATGCAGAAATTATAGGAGAAAATATTATACCAGGGATAAATGGATTATATGTTAATTCAAGAGAATCTTTTTACGCTATGCAAAGTGAAGATATTTTTAATGAATATTATTTAGTTTTTGAACAAAAGAAGCCTGATGTTACTTTAGAAGATAATAAAGATAAATTAATTATTTCGGGAAATCCTAATATTAGACAAGTAACTTTAATCCTAGAAACTGAAAATGAAGTGAGTGAATATTTGAAACTTAATGAATTTAAGGCTTCACTTTTAGTTGATATGAATACTTATAAAGATAAAAACTATTTTGAGAGTTTAAATAATGAAATTGTTGGGTTTAAATCTTTAGAAAATAATTTAACTTTGAATAAAGAAAATAAACATATTTGTGTAGTTAATACTGATAATAAAGAGATTTGTCAGAAACATAAAAACTATTTAGTTAATCCTAGTTTAAGACTTAATAACTCTAATCTTCTTGATATTAAGAAAAACTTAAAAAATGGAAGTATTATCGTAATAGGAGATACGGCGACACTTAGTGATGTAAAGATTTTATTAAAAGAAATTAAATATAAAGATTTAGAATTGGTTTATTTAAGTGAACTTATTAGTGAAGTAAATAAAGATAAATAATGTTTTTAAATTAGTTATTATGTGATATAATACTTTTATAGTAAAGGGTGTTTATCATGTTTGAAGATAAAAGATTTAAAAATGATAATGAAGATAATTCTAATAATTTTTTTATGCCTAATAATACAGGCTTAAGGGATGGGAATGATAATTTAAACTTTGGAGAACAACCTGTAGTTCGTAAACAAATAAAGAACAAGAAAGAAATTAAGATTAATAAAAAGAAGCTTTTAGTGATATTTCTGATAATAGTCATATTAAGCTCTTTTATAGTTGGAGGATATTTATTTTATAAAAGTTTTTATTATAATCCTTATCGAATTTATCAAACTTCTATTAATTATGGATTTAATTATTTGAATACAAAAGTGAATAGTTTTAATGATAAAAAACTTGACTATAATATTAATAAAGATATTTTATCTACTTCTGGTGATTTTAGTATTGATTCAAATTTATTAGAAGATTTTAAAGAATATAATTTTAAATATAAATTAACTATGGATTTAAATAAAAAAATGATTGATACTAATTTTGTAATTAATAAAAATAATCAAAAGGTTTTAGATATTGAAGGACTTTTAAGAGATAAAAAGATTCTTATCAATTCAAAAGACATTTATAGTAAATATTTAGAAGTAAAAAGTATTGAAGACTTAGATTTAGATTTTGATAATATAACTTTTGATACAAAGGTCTTAAATAATATTTTGGATGTTACTAAGTCTACCATAATTAAAAATTTAAATAAGAATAATATGAGTACAAAAAAAGTTAAGATAAAAGTTCAAAATAAAAATGTTAGTGCAATTAATAATATTTATAAATTAGATAGTGAAGAAGTAAAAAAATTATATAAAAATATTTTAGATTCTTT
>CANDSI010000147.1 GCA_947388575.1 uncultured Mycoplasma sp. | reverse complement strand
GGGTTTAATCATATGATTAGATTCAATTCAAAAGGAGATTTTAATTTACCAGTAGGAAATGTGGATTTTAATAAGAATGTTCATACAGCACTAATTAATTATTTAAACTTTAGAAAAAATAATGAAGTGATTTTTGAAAATACAGATTATCAGAAATTTTTAACTAAAATAGAATTTAAAGAAAAAGATTATGTATTTTTAGATCCACCATATCTAATATCTATGAGCGAATATAATAAATTATGGAATGGCAAAAAAGAAGTTGAATTGTGTACCTTTTTAGATAAATTAGATGAAAAAGGAGTTAAATTTGGAATAACAAATCTAATATATCACAAAGGAAAAGAAAACGAGACATTTAATAACTGGTCTAAAAAGTATAATGTATATGATATTGATAGTAATTATATTAGCTTTAATGATAATACTATAAAAAGTAATTCTAAGGAAATATTTGTTACTAACTATAAAAGATAATAATTAATAGGGGGAGAAATTTAATATGCCAAGTAGAAGAAAACCTATATCATTTGATACTACAATAAGAAATCCTGAACGTATACCACAATTTATTTCAATATTATCGAAATTTGAAAATCAAATTATTGATGATGAAGTTGCTTTAAAGTTAGAAGGAGAGATAATTCGATATAAAATTTTTGAACCTACTAAAGAAACGCTGGGTACATATGTACAAGAATATCATGATAAATTTGATTTTATAGCAGATGATCAATCAAAGAGTGCACCTAATAGAGTATTACTATATTATAATGAATGGGTGGATTCGAATCCAGGAGAAATGGATATTGAAAAAATAGTATATTTGTTAAAAAATACAATTACAGCTCATAAAGATAGAGGTTGGAATGGTGGTTGGGAGTCAAGAATACATACACAGTTTAATTTTTTAAATGAATTAGGATTAGTAAGGGTAATAAAGGGAGAAAAAATTAAAATATCCGATAATGGAAAGCTTATGATAAAAGCGTATGAAAAGGGTTATTCAATAGAAGATGGATTTGATGAAACATACGAACAAAGTGCTTTTTTAAATGCTTTTTGTAAGTATCAAATAAATAATCCTTATAGAAAGAATACAATTAGTGTTAATTTCTTTCCACTAGTGCTTAACGTTATTAAATATTTAGACGAAAAGTATAATTATAAGGGAATAACAAGGCAGGAAATTACATTTATCATTTCATGGGGAAATAATGATTATAGAACATTAGCTGAACTTATTTATCAATTTCGGCAAGAATTCAAATTTGAAGCGTCTAATGAAGCAGTATATGAACATGCGATGAATTTAATGGATGATTCGACACCTAATGATATTTTAATGCCAGCAACTAAAAGTTTTATTGAAAGTAAAAAGAAAGATTATAAATTTGATAAGTTAATAGTAGAGACTCCAGATGAAGTAATTAGAAAATTAAGATTAACAATGTTAATTTCATTAAGAGGTGCTGGTACTTTCATTGATATTAATAGTAATGAAAAAAATAAAATAGATCATATACTAAATAATTATTCAATGAATATAAACTTCTCAAATGAAGATGATTATTTTGATTATATGGGAACTATAGATGAAGAATTAAATTTCAAGCAAGAAGCAGAAGAGAGTGAAGAAGAAAAAAGTATTAAAGAAAAGGCAATTGAAGATTGGGCAAAAGAAAAGGATTGGGAGTTTTATAAAGAAGAAATAAAAAATGTTTTTAAAAATGGAAAAAATGGAACACAAAACGAAGTCCTAAAATATATAAAATCAACGTTAAGATTAGAATTTTTATTTGCTGTTATAATAAAAAAAGCATTACCAAAATTAAAAGTTATGGCAAATTATAAAGCAGATGATCAAGGAATTCCATTTAAAACAGCACCTGGTGGAAATTCTAAAAATATAGGAGTTGATATAGACGTATATGAAGGAAATATTCATGCATTACTAGAGCCAACAATAGCAACTTCAAAATCGTTTCAATGTGAACATGAAATCACATCTATTAGAAATCATTTGATTTGTTCTGCAAATAGTGATATCAACGATGAAAAAGATTATAAGGAATGGTTTGCTTTATTTCTAGCTCCATTTATACATAGAGAAGTCGGAAATCAAGTAGCTGTTGAAAAAGGAGTATCTGGTGTGGATATATATCCATGGTCTTGTGATGATTTCGTTGAATTTTCTCAAAATGCAAAATCTATAAAGGACTATAAGCAAATTAGAGATTATGTTAAAATACAAAAAATGCCTAATATGGATTAAATTATATTTGTGGAGGAAAAATGAATAGTAAAAAACTGATCAATTCAATAAAAGAATATAAAAAACATGTATCAAAAATTGGAGACATAGAAGCAATTAATGAAAGAAATGAAAGAAAACAATACTATCAATCTTGGACGGAAGAAAGACTTAAGACAATGACTGAAGATGAGTTTGTTGAGTATATTGGAAAGCTTTGGTCAATGATAGTTTGGGGAAATAAAAAATATATTGCTGATAAGATTATTGAATCTAATGGATTTAACAATGTAAAAAATATGCTTATAGATTTATTATATGGAACTAGAGATATAGTAGAAAGATGGAATAATTTTTATACAAGTATAAAACATATAGGGCCATCTAGTATGAGTGAACTATTGAGTTATATTAATCCAAATGAATATGTTATTTGCAATAAAATTACTTGTGCCTGTTTTAGATATTTAGATGTTGAAGGTGTTCCAGCTTATAATTATCAATATACTGGTGAGAATTATAAAAGATTATGTTCAATAGCGAAAAATATAAAAAATGAATTACAAAAAGAGAACGTTGGAAATGTAGACTTATTAGTTGTTGATTATATGTTTTGGGATATTATTTATCCTTTATCAAAAAATGAAAAAACAATTGAAATTATTGATGATATACAGATAGAAAAAGATGAAAAACAATTTATTCATAATGATATAATTAATCAAATAGTGGAAATAGGGCAATGGCTAGGATTTGAAAGTAAATCGGAAGTAAAAATAGCCGATGGAGCTGTAGTAGATGCAATATGGCAAGCACAAATAGGAAACATGGGGAAAGTTATATATGCATTTGAAGTACAAACACATGGGAGTATAGATAGTTTAATATTAAATTTACAAAAAGCAACAAATAATTTTGCTGTACAAGCTATAGTAGCAGTATCTGATGAAAAGCAAATAGAAAAAATAAAAAAGGAATCAAAAGGTATTAGAGATATAGAAACAAAATTGAAAACATGGGATTATAGAGAAGTTCTTGAAATGCATGACTGTTTAGAAAGATCAAATGAAATTATTAATAATTTAGGTTTAGTTCCAGATAGTTTTATATAATTTTAGGAGTTGTTGATATGAAAATAAAATGCTTACAATGTGGAGATATAATTGAATCAAAAAGTGTGCATGATTTAGTTTCTTGCAAATGTGAATCGTGTTATATTGACGGTGGAAGTTATTATGCACATATAGGTGCAAAAGATTTTAGCAAAATAGTTAAAATTATGGATGACGGAACAGAAGTTAAATGTGATAACTGCTAAACTAAATAACAAAAGAAGAGCAAAATAATAGTAATTATATATTACAGAATTATTTTGCTTTTTTTGATAATAAAGGACAAGTTTCGACAAAAAATTTGCAATAAATATGATATATATGAAAAAATGGAGGAATTAAATGAATGAAAGATTAGGAATTGATTTGAAAGTGTTGAGAATACTAAAGGGAGTATCCCAAGAAAAAATGGCTGAAGATTTAAACATAAGTCGATCTAAGGTGTCAAGCTGGGAAACAGGTAGGAGAGAAATGAGTATATATGATGCTGTAATAATTAGTGATTATTTTGATGTAAGTATGGATAATTTATTTAATAAAAAAGCATTAAATTCAGAACAAATTTTAAAAATAGCAAAAAGATACTTTGATAACGATAAAATATCATTAGATGAAAAGAAAGAAACCCTAAAAAAGATATTGTATTTTAAAAGTGAAAGAGAAGCCAAAGAAATTATATAATG
>CANDSI010000146.1 GCA_947388575.1 uncultured Mycoplasma sp. | reverse complement strand
ATAGTTATTATATCAAATTTTTATTGCGAAGAAAATTTACTCTTTTTCTCTGAAGTTTCAATTAAATCTTTACTTTTAATAGTATCTTCTTCATATTCAGGTTCAGTTTCTTTGTCAATATAATGGAATAATTTATCATAAGATAAAACATGTTTAGCGTATTTACTATTTGATAAAAGTGCTAAGTACCAACTAGCATTAATATTAGGTTTAGCTTCATTAGTTAAATATTTATCATTGTAGTGGGCTAGACATAATTTGATCTTAAGAAATGTTGCGTTATCAATACTTTTAAAAAAATCTTTTAAACAAGCTTTATGAAAACTAATTAATTTACGAGCAGGGGTTGTGTCTTTCCCTTCAATTTCTAATTTAGCAATAAGTTCATATAAGAATAGAATAGTCTTATTAATTTCAAAAATACTTTGCATTTCTTTTAAAGGTGGAATTAGTCTTAATGCTTGATATATAGTATCTTCATATATAAAATCTTCCATATTTAAATCTATGGCTGTAGGTTTTTCATCTAAAAAATCAGGGATAGCTTCATATAAAGCATTTGGGTCTTCATCAACAAAAGAAATTTCATCATCACATGTTTCAAAAATACATGAAAAGTCTTCTAGAATTTTTTGAAGTTCACTTTCGAAATCTACTTCTTGCTTACAATTATTCATTTCATTTACATTAAATTCTAATTCATAAAAAGCGTCTCTTAAATATTCTATTTTAATAGAACTATCATCAGTAGCAAGAAATTTTAAATATAATAATTCAAATATCAAATAAACACTATGGTATTCCATATCAAAACCTCCTTAAAGTTAATTGTTATTATAACCAATAAAAAAAGATAATGCAAGCGGTTTAAAATACATCATGAATTTAAACGTCATTATCATATGTTTAGAATTTTAATTTTCAGGGAAATTAGAATGTTTTTCTTATTTTTAAGAAAGTAATAGTAGGGGTGAGGAATTTTCCTACTAGTATTGAGAATGTGAAAAATGGTTTCTAGTCCCCTTTATGATATATGTATTATAACATACTATATAAATTTTTACTATCTTTTAGTTTTCATTTTTCTTATTTTATGTTATATTTTTTATACAAGGAGTAGATAACATGAATGAAAATATTATTAAAGAAATATGTTTGGAATTGAATATTAAAGAATTTCAAGTTAAAAATACATTGGAATTATTAGAGGGTGGAGCGACCATTCCTTTTATTGCGAGATATCGTAAGGAAGCTACGGGGACTTTAGATGAAAATCAAATTAGTAAGATTAATGAAGTGTATACTTATCAAGTTAATCTTTTAAAAAGAAAAGAGGATGTTATTAGATTAATTGATGAAAAAGGTATGCTTACTGATGAACTTAAAAATGAAATTATGAATGCTTCTAAGTTAGTTGATGTGGAAGATTTATATCGTCCTTTTAAAGAAAAGAAAAAAACTAAAGCGACTGAAGCGATTAAACTAGGATTGGAACCACTGGCTAAAGAAATATTTAGAGAAAATAAAGATATCGAAGAAATAGCTAAAAAATATATTAATGATAAAGTTAAAGATGTTACTTTTGCTTTAGAACAAGCTTGCTATATCGTAGCAGAAAATATTAGTGATGATGCTAAATTTAGAAAATATATTAGAGATAATACGATGAAGTTTGGCGTTTTAAAATCTGTAAAGAAGAAAAAAGCAGAAGATGAAGCTCATGTATATGAAATGTATTATGATTATAGTGAAAATGTAAAGTATGTAAAGCCTCATAGAGTGCTAGCAATGAATAGAGGTGAGAAAGAAGGAGTACTTTCTGTATCAATAGAATATAATTTGGAGTTTTTAGAAAATTATTTACAATCTAGATTAATTCATAAAAGAGGACAAAAGACAGAAGAACTTTTAAAATTAAGTATTACTGATGCCTTAAAAAGACTTATTATGCCAAGTATCGAAAGAGAAATTAGAGCAGAAATAAGTGAAATAGCTGAAGAATCGGCGATTCATAATTTTAGTAGTAATCTTCATAACTTGCTGATGCAACCACCAATGAAAAGTAAAGTTGTTTTAGGTTTTGACCCTGCTTTTAGAACTGGTTGTAAACTAGCAGTTATTAGTCCTAATGGAGAAATGTTACATATTGATGTAATATATCCACACGAACCGAAAAATGAAGTAGAAAAATCTAAACAAAAAGTATTAGATTTAATTGAGAAGTATAAAGTTGATGTTATTGCTATTGGTAATGGTACTGCTTCTCGTGAAAGTGAAGCATTTATTGCTAATACAATTAAAGAAGCTAAAAGAGATGTGCATTATATTATTGTTAATGAAGCAGGGGCTAGTGTCTATTCAGCTAGTAAACTTGCACAAGCAGAATTTCCAACTTTACATGTTGAAGAACGTAGTGCAGTGTCAATTGGTAGACGTTTAATTGACCCATTGTCAGAACTAGTTAAAATTGAACCAAAAGCAATAGGAGTTGGAATGTATCAACATGATGTAACACCAAAGAAACTTGATGCAGAATTAGAATTCGTTGTTTCTAGTGCCGTTAATAGCGTGGGAGTAAATGTTAATACTGCTTCTCGTGAACTTCTTAATTATATTTCGGGAATGAATAAGAAAATGATTGATAAGTTTATGGATTATAAAGCTAAAGTTGGTTCTATTTTAACTCGAAAAGAATTATCAAAAGTGTTTAGTGAAAAAGTTTATGAGCAAGCTATAGGATTTCTTAGAATTCCAGAAGGAACTAATATATTAGATAAAACTTCTATTCACCCAGAAAGTTATAATGTAGCTTTAAATATTTTAAATAAATATGATTTAAATTTAGAAGATATTGGTAAAGAAGTTATGGCTAAAACTTTTCAAGATGTAAATATAGAAAATTTAGCAAAAGATGTTAATAGTGATATTTATACAGTAGAAGATATTATTAAATCTTTTATTGCTCCGCTTAGAGATCCTCGAGATTCAATAGCCGCACCAATATTAAAAAGTGATATTTTAACACTTGAAGATTTAAGTGTAGGAATGGAACTTGAAGGGGTAGTTAGAAATGTTATTGATTTTGGAGCTTTTGTAGATATTGGTCTTAAAAATGATGGCCTCATTCATATATCTGAAATAAGCGATGATTTTATTAAACATCCTAGTGAAGTTTTGCATGTAGGGGATATTATTAAATGCTATGTTCTTGATATAAATAAGGAAAAGAAAAAGGTAGCATTAACGTTAAAAAATAGTAGTCTTAAATAATAAATTTAAGGCTTTTTATATTAAAATAGTTTTTTCTAATGTATATTGAGTATTTACTTTTTTTGTAAAAAGTTTAGTAAAAATGGTTGCATTAATGTAAAATAAATGATATGATTTTTATGATAAAAGAGAGGAGGATAGGAAGAATGGAAAAGAAAAATACTGTGTTACTAACTGTTATTGCTGTTGCTACTCTTTTAGTTGCTGTTGTTGGAGCTACATTTGCTTACTTCACTGCTTCTAATAGTTCTACTGGTGATGCTGCAGGAAACGTTAATGTTAATACTGCTACTGAAAGTGCAGATTTAGTTTTAAATGTTGACAAAGTTACTGGTTCAAATAATATTTTTTACCCAGGAACTAAAAACTTCGTAGGAGCTACTGCTAGCGCTTCATTTAAAGATAATAACGCACCAGATGGCAAGAATTATAATATTAGTTATACTTTAGAAGGTAAAGTTACGTTAGCTGAAGCTTTTGGTACTGAAGTTGAATGGGAATTATATGAAACTGAAACTGATTTAAGCAGTGGTTTAATTACTTGCGGTGCTATTACTGAATATACACCATCTGAAGGTGATAATGCTGGAACTCCAATTGCTGGTTCAAAAACTCAAAGTTGTACATTAGCTCCATCATTAGCAAATGATGCTTCTAAAAAAGTTAAATCTGGTACAATTGCTGCTGGAGAACTTACTGCTACTGTAACTCATAGTGGTACTGTTAGAACTAATGGTGCTACTGCAGGTACTACTAAATATTATTATTTAGTTGTTACACTTCCA
>CANDSI010000145.1 GCA_947388575.1 uncultured Mycoplasma sp. | reverse complement strand
TTTGTTAGAAGATGGCAAAAAGGAAGAATCTTTACAAATTATTCAAGATAGGTGTGAAAGACGTAAAATTAGTCAGCCACTTGATATGCCATCAGCGGGTAGTGTTTTTCGTAATCCAGAAGGAGATTATGCAGGAAGGCTTATTGAAATGGTCGGATTAAAAGGAAAAAAAATAGGTGGGGCGGAAGTTTCTAATAAACATGCCAATTTTATTGTCAATGCTGGTAATGCTACTAGTAATGATGTAAAAAGTTTGATAAAATTAATTAAAGAAGAAGTAAAAAAAGAATTTAATATTGATCTAGTATTAGAACAAGAAATAATTAACTGGAAATAATTTAAAAAGGTGCGAAAATAATGGCTATAAAAAAGGTAAAAAGGAAGAAGCTTAATATAAAAAGACTTATATTGTTATTATTAATTTTATACTTAATAATAATGATTTGTTATGCAATTATTTCGATGCCTATAAAAAATATCTATATTAGAAATACAAGACTTATAAAAGATAATGAAATTATTGAAATAGCTGGGATTAAAAACTATCCAGGAATATTTAAGATAAGTTCAAAAAAAATGGAAGAAAATATAAAAAAATTAGATTTAGTAAGCAATGTAAAAGTAAAAAAGAAAATCTGGGGAAAAATAATTATAACTGTTGAGGAAGCAAAACCACTTTTTTATAATAGAAATGAAGAGAAAATTGTTCTTAGTAATATGAAAAGAGTTAGTCCAAGTAATAAATATTTAGGTATTCCAACTCTTGTTAATTATGTACCAAATGATTTGTTAGAAAATTTTATAAAAGCTTTTAGTATTATTGATAATGATATTATAGGTATGATTAATGAGATAAAATATAATCCAGATATAGCAGGAGATATTGTTATTGATAATAATCGCTTTTTGCTTAGTATGAATGATACTAATTTAGTTTATGTTAATACACTTAATATGAAAAGATTGAATGATTATAAAAAAGTCATGGGGACTATTGGAGATGCTAGAGGTACTTTATATTTGGATAGTTATAATAGTAATAATAGTCTTTTTACACAGTTTGAAAATCAAGATACTGATGTAGAGGATGATAAAAAAGATGATGAAAATGCAGGGGATAGTGATAATGATGGAAGAGAAGATTAATTATCAAAATAGATTATTGGATTTGGTAAAAACATTTAATGATAAACCTAAATTATTACTTCATAGCTGTTGTGGTCCTTGTTCAACACAAGTAATAGATTTTTTAAAAGATTATTTTATAATTACTATTTATTATTATAATCCTAATATTGAGCCCTTTCATGAATATTTAAAAAGAAAAAACGAACAAATAAAATTTATTCAAAAGTTTAATGAAAATAGTCAGAATAAACTTGAATTTATAGATTGTGATTATGATAATGATACTTATAAAAATCTAGTTGATAATATCGAACAAATAAAAGAAGGTGGGGCTAGGTGCTCTAAGTGTTTTTATTTAAGATTAGAAAGTACGGCTAAAAAAGCTTTAGAAAATAATTTTGATTATTTTGGTACAACTTTAACTGTTAGTCCTCATAAAAATAGTCAAGTTATAAATAAAATAGGTGAAGATATAGCTAACAAACTAAATATTAAATATATTTATGGTGATTTTAAAAAGAATGATGGTTATAAAAAAAGTATAGAATTTGCTCGAGAATATGATTTGTATCGACAAGATTATTGTGGATGTTTATATGGCAAAGATTTACAAAATAAAAGTATGAAAAAAAGAAGAAACAATTAATTAATGTTCTTCTTTTTAAATTTCTAATTCTTCAGTAGAGGAAGTGTCTATTGTTTTTAAAACTTCTTCCATAGTAGTTAAACCTTCAATTGCTTTTTTTAATCCATCTTCAAACATTGTAGTAATATCTTCTTTAGAATTGTAAACTAATTTTTTTAATTCTTTACGATTCATATTAGAAGTTATAGCATCTCTAATATCTTCATTAATAGTTAATACTTCATGGATAGCAACTCGACCTGTAAAACCATGATTACAATATTTACAACCAACAGGTATATAAACTTCAGGAACTGTAATACCTAAATGTTTTTTGATTAAACTTCTTTCATATTCATTTGTAGGTCTAGTACTACGACATCTTGGACAAAGCTTTTTTACGAGCTTTTGAGAAATAATTCCAGTTAGGGCAGAACCTAATAAATATCTTTCTACTTCCATATCAATTAATCTTTCAATAGTAGTTAAGGAATTATTAGTATGAACGGTTGATAATACTAAGTGACCAGTAATACTTGCACGTACCGCAATACGGGCAGTTTCGTTATCTCTTATTTCACCAACCATTATGATATCAGGATCTTGTCTTAAAATACTTCTAAGTGTATGAGAAAAAGTTAGACCAATATCACTTAATACTTGAACTTGATTAATGTTTTCGATTTTCATTTCAACGGGGTCTTCAACAGTGATTATGTTTCTTTCTTTACTATTTAATTTTTGAAGTAGGGCATAAACAGTTGTTGATTTACCAGTACCTGTTGCACCTGTTACTAAAATTAAGCCATTGGGTTTAGCTATCATTTTATTTATTTTATTTAGATTATTTTCCGAAAAACCTAAGTTTTCTAAACCTTTTAAACTCATAGAATAATCAAGAATACGGATAACTATTTTTTCGCCATCAATTACTGGAAGTGATGATACACGTAAATCAAGATTATAAGAATCAACAATATTTTTAATCGCTCCATCTTGAGGAAGTCTAGTTTCAGTTATATTCATACCACTTATTATTTTTATTCTAGTAATAAGATTTTTCTTTAACATATTAGGTATTTTAGCATAATCTTGTAATTCTCCATCTATTCTTATTCTAACCATTAATGAATTTCTTGATGGGTCAAAATGAATATCACTGGCTTTTCTTTTTATAGCATCGACAATTATTATATTTACTATATCAACAATAGAAGTTTTTTCAAAATCAAATTCTTTCATATTAAGTATCACCTATTCTAATATAGATTATACTATATTTTTAAGATTTTCTCAATTTATATTTCCTAAATTTATGTAAAGATGTTATAATACTTTTAGTGATGTATTATGGAAATAGTTACAATAGAATCTTTAGATCATTTTGGGTTAGGCATTGCTCATATTAATGAAAAAGTTGTTTTTGTAGAAAATGCTCTACCAGGAGAAGTTGTTAAAATAGAAAAACTTGAAGATAAAAATAAATATATGAAAGCGAGAGTTTTAGAATATATAAAGAAAAGTGATAAAAGAATAAAAGCATTATGTCCTTATTTTGGTATTTGTGGAGGGTGTTCTTTAATGTTTTATTCTTATAATAATACTTTGGATTATAAATTAAAAAAAGTAGATGAATTACTATTTAAGAATAAAATAAAATATAATGGTAATATAGAAATAGTTGAAAATCAAAATCCAATTAATTATCGAAATAAAGTTAGTTTAAAAATAGTTGATGGGAAAATAGGGTATTATAAAAGTAAAACTCATGAACTTGTAGAAATTAATGAATGCTTTGTTGCTAATCAAGAAATAAATAAAATTATTAAGAATTTTAAATTTTTAAATGTCAAAAATGGTTCTTTAATAATAAGAGTTAATTCTAATAAGGAAGTTTTACTAATAATTGAGTGTACTAATGATAATTATAATATTGAAATTGATAGATTAAAAGAATTAGTTAAATTAGTAGGGATTGTTTATAATAAAAAAGTTATTTATGGAGATAATTTCTTTTATGAAAGAATAGGGGGATTCTTATTTAAAGTAAGTTTTAATTCTTTTTTTCAAATTAATCATTATATTTGTTCTTTATTATTTAAGTTTATAAATGAAGAGGTAAATTCAAATGATACAATACTCGATTTATATGGTGGAGTTGGGACTCTTGGAATAGTAGCTAGTAAAAAAGCTAGGAAAGTTATAAGTGTTGAAATTGTAAAAAATGCAGTTTTAAATGGAATATTTAATGCTAAAATTAATAAGCAAAATAATATTCAGTTTATACTTGGTGATACTTCTAAAATAGTTAAT
>CANDSI010000144.1 GCA_947388575.1 uncultured Mycoplasma sp. | reverse complement strand
TTATCATAAATTTAGATTTTTATGATATATTTTATTAATTTTTTATTGTCATATTTAGATATTTGTGCTAACATTATGGTAGGGAGTGTAAGAAATGAATACAGAAGTAAATGGTAAGAATAAAAAGTTTGATTTTAATGTGATAAAAAAATTTATTGTGGATAATAAAAAGACTATTATTGTTTCAGGTGTAGCTTTATTGTTAGTAGTAATAGTAATAGTAGGAGCCGTAACTTTATTTGGTAAAAGTCATGCTTTATCTAATAAGAAACAACAATATGAAAATACTTTAAAAGAAATGGGTAAAGATTTCTATGAGAATTATTATTATGAACGTACTGGAAAAAGTGACGAAGAAAGAAAAAATTTTTTAAGCAAATATAGTAGTACAGGAATTAAAATTGATTTGGAAAATTTAGGACGTTATAACGGACAATCTAATAAAGAAAAAGTAGCAGAACTTGTTGATTCTGATAATAAAAATGTTTGTGATGCTAAAAATACTAAAGTTATTATTATGCCAAAAGAAGGGTATGGCAAGACCGATTATGAAATTAAAGTAGAACTTGATTGTGGATTTGAAACAGAGGAAGAAAGAAAGTAAGTAATTACTTCTTTTTTTGTTTCTATCAAAATTATTAGTGATTGTTTTTTTGATAAAAAAGATGAGATTTGTAGAATAATTGGGGGTTATGTGTTATAATTGAGATAATAGTGGAGTAGTAGAATTTGGAAGTGAAATCATGAAAAAAATGAATTATATTTTATTTGCATTTCTATCATTTATTATCTTTGGGTGTAGGGGATATGCTATGCCTGTTTTAGAATCTTTAGATATTGAAAATGCAATTATAGAAGATGAATTTGATTCAGAAAAATATGAATATAATGTTTTTATAGATAGTGATTCTATAAACTTAAATATTGATTATAGTGTTAAGTTAGAAAATTATTATATTATGGGTATTGGTGATCAAACTTTGCAAGTTAATACTAAACATTATATTTCTTTGATAGATAATGAGGGTAATTTAGCTATTTATACTTTGAATGTCTCAAGAAAATTGCCTTTTTTAAAAAGTATTAGTTTTCAAGAATTAGATTTAGAATTTTATAAAAATGTATTTTCTTATGATTTAGAAGTTGGGGGAGAAATAAAAGATTTGACACCTTTAGTTGAATTAGAAAATAATACAGAATATGAAATAATTGGTTCAACTAATTTACATTTGGGTTTAAATAGAATAATAATTAGAGTTAAAGATATTAGTAGTAATTTATATCAAGATTATGTATTTAATGTTAATAGAACAGTACAAAAAGATTTCTCTAGTGTTGGTTCACATGAATATATAATTCCTGAAGATGGTAATTATGAAATAGAGTTATGGGGGGCTGGACCTGAAAACGCAGGTGGGGCTTATACAAAAGGAATTATTAATTTGAAAGCAGGAGAAAAATTATACTTTTATATAGGAGAACAAGGAAATTGGTGTGGTGTAACGCCATGTGGTGAAGGCGGCTATAATGGTGGTGGTAATTCTGGCTATTATAGAGGAGCAGGAAATACAAGCGGTAGTGGCGCTACTGATGTTAGACTTGTAAGTGGCGAATGGAACGATTTGGAATCTTTAAAATCAAGAATAATGGTTGCAGGTGGTGGAGGTTCAAGCGGAACTTCTTCTGGTAATGCAGGTGGTCTTATTGGATACCAAAATTATAATAGTGGTTATGTAGGCTATGGTGGTTATGGTGGTACACAAACATCAGGCGGTTCTAAAGCTTCTACTTGGAGTGGAGCAGGAACTCCTACTTCAGGTGGTTTTGGTTATGGCGGAAACGGAAGCCATTCAGGAAGTAGCGGCTATGGCGGCGGAGGCGGTGGAGGCTACTATGGTGGTGGCGGAGGCTCTGGGGCTACAAGCGGCGCTTGGGGTGGTGGCGGCGGTTCGTCATTCATATCAGGTCACGCAGGAGCTATTGCTATAAATGAAGATGGGACACCGAAAGTTAATAATTATACAAAAATAGAAGATAGCTATCATTATAGTGGTAAATATTTTACTGATACTTTAATGATTGATGGTCGTGGTTATAAATGGACAACTAGTGTTGGAAGTTCGCTAGCTATGCCTAATCCGAATGGAGATAATTATCCTCAGGGTCATGGTAATGAAAGTGATGGCTATGCAAAAATTAAATATGCTGCTATTCATGAAGCAACAGGACTTTCTAATTTAGAAATTAGTGCGGGAACGTTAACACCAAACTTTGAAAGTGGAGTTTATGAATATAATTTACAATTATCAACTAAAGAAGAAGAGATTACTATAATGGCAGAAGCTATTGAAGAATGGTCTAATGTTTTAGGTACAGGAACTTTTTTAGTACCAAGCGGTGATAGTAGTTATACTATTTCAGTAGTAAATTATGATGGTACAATAATAAATTATGTTATTAATGTTAATAGACCTATTAGTAGTTATAAATTTTTAGATGGTATAAAAATAAATGGAATTGTTTATGAAGATTTTAAATCAAATGTTTATGAATATGATATAGAACTTGATACAGGAATTGATAATATTAATTTAGAAGCGATACGCCATATTACTGGACAAACTGTTTCTGGTGAGGGTACTTTTAAATTTGATACTAATGAAAAAACTCTTACTCTTCTAGCGAAAAGTGAAGATAATACTCAGAATCAATTATATACGTTTAATTTTAAAAGAAAGAAAACTTCAGAATTAAAATTTATTTCTACTTCAGTTCCACTTAATTTTACTTCTAATAAATATAATTATGAAGTGGAAATATTTAATAGTATTTTTAATCTTAATTTTGTAACAGAAACTTATTTTCCAGATACTATTGTGACAATTTTAGGTAATAAGTATTTAGGGGAACAAGAAAATTTAATTACTATAACATCTCATTTAGATGGTGTAGATGATACTATTTATAATATTAAAGTTAAGAAAAAAGAAAATACTAAAATAGAGGAAGTAATAAACTTTACTGGTAGTGTACAAGAATATATAGTTCCAGTTTCAGGTTATTATGAAATAGAGTTATGGGGTGCTGGGCAAGTAAGTGTCGGTGGAGCTTATACTAAAGGAAAGATTAAGCTTCTTGCTGGAGAAAAATTGTATTTCCAAGTTGGAGGACAAGGAAAAGAATGTCCTGATAAAACTTGCATTGGTGGTTATAATGGTGGTGGAGATTCAGGAAATTATAACGGCTCTGGTTCTCAATCGGGAAGTGGTGCGACTGATGTTAGACTTATCGGCGGCGATTGGAATAATGTTGATAGTTTAAAATCAAGAATAATGGTTGCAGGTGGTAGTGGAGAATACGGTACTGTTTCTTCAGGCCACGCAGGAGGTCTTTTGGGATACCAAAATTATAATAGTGGTTACGCTGGCTATGGTGGTTATGGTGGCACACAAATATCAGGTGGTTCTAGGGCTTCTACTTGGAGTGGCACAGTAGCAGCAACGTCTGGTGGTTTTGGTTACGGTGGAAATGGCGGTAGATCTAAAGTTAATGGCTACGGCGGCGGAGGCGGAGGCGGCTACTATGGTGGCGGCGGAGGCTCTGGGGCTACAAGCGGCGCTTGGGGTGGTGGCGGTGGTTCGTCATTTATTTCAGGCCATGCTGGTGTTATTGCTATAAATCTAGATGGTACGCCAAAAGTAAGTAATTATGAAAAAATAGAAGATAGTTATCATTATAGTGGTAAATATTTTACTGATACTTTAATGATAGATGGTCGAGGATATAAATGGAGTACAAAGGCAGATGCTATTACACTAATGCCTAATCCGAGTGGTGGATATTATAATACAGGTGTCGGTAATGAAGGTAATGGTGCTGCTAAAATAACACTTTTATCAGTTTTAAGTGATAATAATTTCTTAGATAGTATTACTTTAGATGATGGTGATGTCGCTATTCCTTTTGATACAACAAAAGAAGATTATGAAATTAATTTAGATGATACACATTTAACTTTAAAAGTTGATGCAATTCCTAAAGACAAAGATGCTTTAGTAACAGGAGTAGAAACT
>CANDSI010000143.1 GCA_947388575.1 uncultured Mycoplasma sp. | reverse complement strand
AAAAGTAGTATTGATTTTTCCAAAATGAGTGAAGAACCAGGTGATGATAAGTACTATACTTTTTCTCATGATTTAGAGCCACTTTATGAAATAAATAATCAACAAAAATGCTATTTATTATATACCAATGAAAATACTCATAACATTATCAAAGCTAATCTTGATAAATCAGCGATGTACGGTGGCTATGTTACCGGAGTTGGACCAAGATATTGTCCCTCAATTGAAGACAAAATAGTAAGGTTTGCCGATAAAGAAAGACATCAATTATTTTTAGAACCAGAGAGTTTATATTATGATGAATGGTATTTACAAGGTTTTTCGACATCTATGCCTGAAGAAGTTCAAGAAAAAATGGTCCATTCATTAAAAGGATTAGAAAATGCTATTATTACAAAATATGCCTATGCTATTGAATATGACGCAATTGATCCATTAGAAATGAAAGCATCTTTAGAAAATAAAATAATAGAGAACTTATTCACAGCGGGCCAAATAAATGGTACAAGTGGATATGAAGAAGCTGCTGCTCAAGGATTAATCGCTGGAATTAATGCGCATCATAAATTAGAATGTTTAGAACCTTTAATATTAAAAAGAAATGATGCTTATATTGGAGTATTAATTGACGATTTAGTAACTAAAGGAACAGGAGAACCATATCGAATGTTAACTAGTCGTGCTGAGTTTAGATTAATTTTAAGACACGACAATGCTGATTTAAGATTAAGAAACATAGGATATAATCATGGTACAATAGATGAAGAAAAATATCAAAAATTAATGGAAAAACAAGAAAAAATAAATGAGATAAAAAATATATTACGAAAGAATAATATTCAGTTAAATGAAAAAACAAAAGAAATATTTAGAAATAAGAATTTAGAAGTACCAACATTTAGTACATCATATTATATATTATTAAAAAGACCAGAAATAAAAATAGACTTTATAAAGAACTTTATTGAAATAAATGCTTCTAATGATATTTTAGAAGAATTTGAAATAGAATTAAAATATTAATTATATATAGAAAAAGCTTATAAATCAGGAAATTTTACAGTTGATGGATATAGCAAAAGCTTATAAAGAAGCCGAAAAAATGCTAAAATTAGAAGAAAAAGAAATACCAAAAGATATAGATTATGCGAGTGTTTTAAACCTTGCAAGTGAAGCAAGACAAAAGCTTGAAAAAATTAGGCCTGAGACTATGGGGCAAGCTGCTAGAATATCAGGAGTTAATCCATCAGATTTATCTATATTATCAGTATATCTAAAGAAAAAATATAACAAATAAAAAGTGTCAAACAAAAGACATTTTTTCTATTTAAAGCTTGTTTTATAATTTCTTTAAGGTATAATTAACAATAAGGAGATAATATTTATGCTAAAACTTGATTTTTTTGAAAAAGAATATAGTTTAAAAGAAATAATTGATGCTTATATAGATGGCTCAATTGATAATTTTAAAGGCGATACAGACTTTTTAGATTTTTACATTTCCTATGCCATAGGTGAATTTTTAGAGGGACCAGCAGTGGATAAATATAAAAAATATGCTAGTTCATCGGGCATTATGATAGGCATGTGGCTAGATGATTTAGGATATCTAGGTGCTAATTTATATAGAATATATGAAATATGCCAAAAAAATAAAGAAATTTTTATGAAAGACTTATCAATATTAAGGAGTCTATATATAAAATCTTTAATAACTAAAGAAGTAATTGATACGAATTTAAAGTTAAAAAAACCAGTTACATTCATAGACGATAGTATTACACTAAATAATGGTAAAAAGCCAGAATGGAGAAAGTTAGGCTTTGGCGAGAAGGTTGAGTATGAAGAGAAAGTAGCTAAATCATTAAAGCAACGCATCAACAAAAGTATTAGAGAAAGTCAAGAGGAGATAGAACTATTACAAGAGACTAATGCTGAAGAAGAAAATAAAAAAATAGTTCCAGAAGGCTATATGGTAAATATTAATAATCTTTATTATGGAACTGAAGTCTATGATGCATCAGGGGGAGTAATAGGTTTGAATATGAAAACGGTATCTTGGTTTGAATATACTAACATGGATTTTTTAGAATTTCATTTCTTTAGAAGTATTCCATCAGGAGATTATTGTTTAGTAGATAATAATGGTAATATTCATATACCAGAAAATATGATAAATCATAATAATATAACAATCAGCCCAAACACCACAAGAAGGATATTAATTAGTGCAATTAAGAAATTAAAAGAAGACCCAATTACAAATGAAGTAAGTATTTTAAATTTAAAAAGCTTGCTGGAACTTTTAGAAGGTAAAGGCACCATTTCAGTAGCAGAAACAAAGCAATATGATACAATTATTAGAAGTGCATATGAAATAGCATACGGTGAAATATTTCCAGTGCGTTCTGACGAAAATTTATCTTTATAATCAAACAAAATTTCGACTTATTAGTCGATTTTTATTGTTCTATATCTATTAATTTGCTATAATATTTAAGGATCATTTAATAGTTGGGTGGTTGCCAAACTTCTAAAAGAAGTGAGGCGGTAGTATGAATAAGAAAGATTGTTTAAGCTTATCTTTAGTAATTCTTATCTTCCTATTAGTATTTTTGCTATTTATAGTATTAATATAAAAAGAAAATCACCTAACTCTAGCTAGATTAGGTGAACCCATTTTATGGCAACACTCAACACAGCAATTAAATGTTCCATTTTTATTGTATGAAATTTCTTTCATCTGTATACATAATATCATAAATTATAATTATTTTCAAGTGTGAGACCAACCGTATAATATCACTCAATATTGCCTAAAATAACTATGCATGATATAATTTAGCTAGCAAGAAGGTGTCAAAATATAATATGACAATTAAAGATTTTATTCAGGAATTACAAATATTAAATATAAATCCAAGCGAAGAAGAATTAAATAAATTAGAAAAATATGCTGAATTATTAATAGAATATAATAAGAAATTTAATTTAACAGCAATTACAAAGTTAGAAGAAATATATTTAAAACATTTTTATGATTCTCTAACATTAATCAAAGTAATAGATTTAGATAAAGAATTAAAAGTATTAGATATTGGAACAGGCGCTGGATTTCCCGGAATTGTTTTAAAAATTTTTTATCCTAAACTAGAATTAACATTATTAGATTCCAATAATAAGAAGATAACATTTTTAAATGAAGTTACAAAAGAATTAGGTTTAGAAAAAGTAAAGTGCATACATGGTAGAGCAGAAGAGCTACCAAAAGAGTTTAGAGAATATTTTGACATAGTAACATCACGTGCCGTTGCCAGTCTAAGAATACTTACAGAGCTAGCAGTTCCCTATACTAAAGTTAATGGATATTTTATTGCTTTAAAAGGGAAGGCAGAAGAAGAGCTAAAAGAAGCAGAAAGTACTATCAAGAAATTAGACTGCAAGATAGAGGAAAAAGAAAAATTTATTTTACCCGATAATACAAGTGAAAGAACAATAATAAAAATTAAAAAAGAGAAAACAACACCAAGTATATATCCAAGAAAATATGATAAGATTATCAAACAAGATTTAAAATAAGAATTAATTAGACATAAAAAAATTAATGTGTTATTATATTTATAATAGAGGGATAATATGAAAAGAAATCTAGCTTTATTATTTAGTATGATTGCACTTTTTTTGTGTCTTTATTTTTTAAGCTTTAGTGTTGAAAAAGAAGGAATATTAAAAGGTAACAAAATTGAAGATTTTTTATATGTTTATAAATTAAATGAAAGAGAAGAAGAATTAAGTGGCTACTATATAAAAGATAAAGAAATATACTATTTATCAAAAAAAGAAAATAGCTATCAATTATATAAAAGAGATATAAATAAAGAAACAAGTTCAAAGATAAAGAGTTTTACTAATACCTCAGAATGTGTTTTAATAAATGATTACATTGAATGTACTAATGAAGATAAGAAAGAAATATATAGTTATGACTACGAAAAACTTTATGAAACAAGTTTAAACAATAGCGATAATTATCCTAAAATAATTAAGTATAAAGATACATTTTTAAAATATATAG
>CANDSI010000142.1 GCA_947388575.1 uncultured Mycoplasma sp. | reverse complement strand
ATGTTTTATTTATTAATATTTGTTGTTCTTTATTTGGATATAATCTAAATTTATAAGCTTTATTTCTTAACATTGATAAATCTCCCTTACTACTTAAAACAAGTATATCAAAAGAATATATGTTTGTCAATCAAATATTCGTATTAATTTCAAATTATGCAATTTCCTATTAAATAAAAAAAATACTAACTCAAGTTAACTTAAGGTAGTATTACGAATATTTTCTATAAAATTGTTCATTATGGTTTCATAATTTTCTTTATTTGCTACTTCATTATCAGTTAGAGTTTCCATAGTATTAACAATTATTACATTGGCTCCATAGTTGGTCTCTAAATCAGTTATTAAAGCAGTTTTATTATCTGTACTACATAAATATATGTCTTTGTAGTTTTCATTTTTAAAATTACTCTTGATAGTATTTTCATTAATACTACTATTTGATAAATTTAAAATTTCAAAACCATATTTCTTTAAGAAATTTAATTTACTTGAAGATGTTACTATAAGTGTACTTCCTTCATTAGCCGCTGATGTTGCAATGCTTCTTAAATCAGCATCCATATATGATAATCTTTCTTCTAATTCTTTAAAGTTTTTTTCAATAGATTCTTTCGTAACTTTACTTGTTGTGTACTCAATTAAATTATTTTTTATATTTTTGGCAAGCATTAAATAATTGTTTGGAGATAACCATAATTCTTCAATATCAGTATCATATTTTAAGTTGTATGATGCATCAATAAGTAATATGTTTTTATTTTTCTTTAAAAATTCTCTTGCTAATTCTTTTTCGGTAGTAATACCATTGTATACAAATAATGAACCTAAACTATATACTTCTTTTTGCTTTTTGGTAAGTTCATATTTAGAAACATTAGCGCCATTTGGATAGATACTTGCAATGGTTTTAGTATCACCATATAATACATCTGTTAAATATTTTATTGGATATATTGTTGTGTAAACATTATCATTACTTAAGACATCTTCTTTAAAACACCCTGATAAACAAAACATAAAACATACTAAAGTAAAAAGTTTTATTAGCTTATTCATTTAATCATCTTCCTTGTATTATATATTTTATAGTATTTTAAAAGATAAATCAACTCTTTATTTGTTTTTTTAATTTCTCAATCTTTATAATTGTCATATTTGTTTTTTCTTTTTTAAAGCTTGATTAATTTTTATTACTTAATTCTTCTAATTTAGCCATAAGTTCTAATAGTTCTTCTTCTAATTTATTTATAATATTATTAATTTCATTTACTTTATTATAGTCATTATAAATGTTTGGTTCATATAAACTAGCTTGTAATTCTTTTATTTTTTCATCTTTCTTTTTAATTTCTATTTCAATCTTTTTTATTTCCTTTTTTTCATTACTTTTTAAATTTTTAGGTTTGCTATTACTTTTTTTAATTTCATTTTTATTTTCTATAACAAATTCTTCATCTTTTACTCTTTCTAAGTATTCAGCATAGGTATAATTATAATATTTCGCTTCTTTATTTTTTAATACTAATAAAACATTTGCTATATTATTTATAAACATTCGGTCATGTGATACAAAAAGAATAGTTCCAGGATAATCTTTTAAAATTTCTTCTAATCTTACTTTTGATAAAATATCTAAATGATTAGTTGGTTCGTCTAATATTAAAAAGTTTGGTTTCTTAATAATTACTTCACATAATTCTAACCTTACTTTTTCGCCACCTGATAATACTTTTATTTTTTTATCTAAGTCTTCGTTATAAAAAAGAAAAGATGCGAGGCTTTTTCTAATTTCAAAATCGTTCATTTTATGAAATTTACTCTTAAATTCTTCATAAATTGTTAATTCTTCATTTAATGTTTTTTGCTCTTGGTCAAAATAACCAATTGTTACATTATTTCCTAATTCTATATCTCCATTTAATTTTGGTATAATCCCCATTATTGTTTTTAAAATCGTAGATTTGCCTGTTCCATTTTCACCAATTATACCTAATCTTTCTTTTTTTATTAATTCAAAACTACTTGTATTTAATATTTTGTCATAACCAACACTTAAATCATTAACTTTTAAAACTACTTTGCCACTTTCTTTAAATTCACTCCACTTAATATTAAACGTTTTTAAATTATCTTTTTCAGGTGGGCTTAACTTTGTCATTCTCTCAATCATCTTTAACTTGGACATAGCCATACTTGCTTTAGATGGCTTATATCTAAATCTATCAGCGATACTTTGTAATCTTTTAATTTCTTTTTGTTGATATTCATAATCTTTTAATGAACTCACATATCTTCTATTCTTTTCTTCTTTATAATAATCGTAATTTCCATGATATATTTCACTTTTTCCATATTCTATTTCAATAATTATATTTGCTATTTTATTTATAAACATTCGGTCATGCGATATTACAATTAAAGATTTAGGATACTTTTTTAAATACTCTTCTAACCATTCAATAGCTTCTATATCTAAATGATTGGTTGGTTCATCTAATAATAGTAAATCTGGTTTACTAAGTAACATTTTTAAAAAGGCTATTTTGGTTTTTTCACCACCTGAAAACTCACTTATTAATTTATTTTCTTGGTTTTTAAAGCCAAAATTAATTAGGGCTGTACTATACTCTTTTTTATATTCATAACCCCCTATGAGTTTGTATTTTTCTAATAATTCTTCATAGTTTTCTATCTCTTTTTCACTTGCACCATTTGCTAATTTTTCTTCTATTCTTTCTATATTTTTTTCTAAATCTATAATATTTTTATATACACTTAATATCTCTTCTAATAGAGTTTTATTTTCATTAATATTATTAAACTGACTTAAATAACCAATTTCAAATTTGCCACTTCTAAAAATATTAAATTTCTCTTCTCCTACTCCAGTCTCAAATAAATCATTATTAATTATAGCTTTTAAAAGAGTGGTTTTCCAGCGCCATTTCGTCCTATAACTGCTATGTGACTCTTTTCTTTTATTTCTAAATTTATTTCTTCTAAAATTGTTTTTTCATTTATTGATACTCCAGCATTAGTAATTTTTAAGTACATTATATCACTTCATTTCTAAAATATTTTATCATATATAATCATTTATTTCTATTTTAATTATGTCGGAATTTGTTACTTTTTGTCGTGGTTAAGTCAAATCTTACCCTAAATTAATAGATTTCTTGATTATTTTTATTTTTTAAGATAAAGTAAAACTTGTATTAGGACTGATGTCTGCTAATTTAAGACATTTATTTACCTCCCTTACTCTAGTGGGGTTTTGGTTAGGAAGTAGGTGTTTCTTTATTAGTGATTAAGAAAGTAATTTCGAAAATCATAAGTTTACTCTTTAGAGAAAACAAAAAGACATCAACGATTATTTTAGTTAACAAAGGTAACATAGTTATCAGTGTTAAAGAAATAAAAGTTAATGTCAACTACAGAAAATAGTAGGCATTTATGTCCTAACGCACTACTAAATTTATTCTAACATATTTTTTAAGAAAATACAATAAAGGAAAATTATGAAAATTGAAGTTTTAGGTAATACACTTGATAAACAACAAGCGAAAGCAGCAATGGTTAATAATAAAAATACAATTATTATCGCTGGTGCAGGTTCTGGTAAAAGCCTTACTATGGTGGGGAAAATTAAATATTTAGTTCAAGCTAATAATATTAAATTAAACGAAATTCTTTGCATTACTTTTACAAATAATGCTGCGAAATCATTGGAAGAAAAAATAAAAAGAGAACTTAATTTAGAAAATAAAGTATATACATTTCATAAGCTTTCTTTGGAAATATTAAATGAGTATCATATAAAATATAATATAGCTGATGATTCCATGCTTGATTATTTAATTGAGGAAATATTTTATGCGATATCTCCTTCCCCTTATTTTGAAAAATATTTTTTTACAAAAAATTATTTGAATTCTAAAGAATTTTTACATTATAAAAAAACTATTGCAAGATTTATAAAACTTTTTATTGGTAATTTTTATGAATTAGATCTATTTAATAAAATAATTAAAAGAGCTCGTAAAAAAGATAAACCATATTTACAAATAATTAAAAAA
>CANDSI010000141.1 GCA_947388575.1 uncultured Mycoplasma sp. | reverse complement strand
TACCATATAGAAAAAGACCCTAGATAATATTAAAGGTCCATTTTCTTAAGTAAATTTTTAGTATGAGCTTGTTTTAAGTATCCCATATAACTAGCTTTTACTTGTTCATAATTAGGTGCGTTTATTTTCTTTAATTTACGCATCTTTTTTTTAATTCTTCTTTTGGTTTGAGGATTAATTTTAATAATCAAGCGTTTTCCCTTTAAGAAGTAATAATAACCTAAAAAACCAAACCCATGATTTAAATCATAAATATTAGTTTTCTTATTAAGTTCTAGTTTAAACTCTTTTAACTTTTCTTCAATTTCTTTTCGAAGCACTTTTAATCGTTCTTTATCATGATCAAAAATTACAAAATCATCCATATATCTAATATAATATTTACAATGTAATCTTTCTTTAATATAATGGTCTAAATCATTTAGAAAATAAACTGCTAAAAGTTGCGAAGTCATATTACCAATTGGAAGCCCCTTACCTTTAGGATACCTAGGGATTCTTTTTAATTCTTCTATTTTTATATCTTTATCCAAAATATTTAATTTACTTACTCTGTCAATTTCTTTTTTTACTACCTTATCAATTGCACTATTAACATAATCTTCATCGGTTGATTTAACTACATTTAAAACTAATTGAAAAACATCAGGGTCATCAATAAATCTTTTACATTTTTCTAAAACAAGTTCATGGTCAATACTATAAAAATATTTTTTTATATCACACTTTAAAACATAAACTTTATCATAATTAAGTTTCAATTTATTAATATACATTTTAAGATATCTAATACCTTCTTTAGTTCCTTTCCCTTCTCTAGTAGCAACATTTTGGGGTATTAAATGAGGGTATATCCCTGGCGCTAAAATATATTTACTAATTAAATGATTAACTACTTTATCACTCATTATTTCACTCATAATAATACGATATTTAGGTTCATGAACTAAAAATACATTATACTTACTATGTTTGTAACACTTACTTCTAAGAGCTTCTAAAATACTAATAATATTACTTGAATAAAAAAGTTCAAATTTATGAAGTTTACCTCTATTTTTAGTATTAGTTCTAATAATATGATACATTTCTCTTATTTTATCAATATCTACTATATCATCATATTTAAGATTTAGCTTCATTTCGCACCAAGCCATAGGCTATTTTTCTAATTTCAACTATATACATCGCCGTTGATTCAAACTTCTTTTTACTAATAATTCTTTTTTCAAAAGAAGTAGCCACATAAAAATCTAGCATTGAAAGTTTAATAATTAAATCTTTCAAATATTTAAGTTTAATTCTTTCTACATCACTAATACTATAAGAGAAAATAAGTTCAATAATTTCATACATATTCTTTTCCATATTTTGTTTTAAAACCATTTCACTTTTTGGATAATTTATAAGTTGTTTATTAATATAGGCAATAGTTTTTTTACTATTATTAAGTAAAGAAAAGTTAGAGTTCATCTACAAACTCCTTAATAAGTTTATAATTAGCTTCTTCTTGTTTAACTTTAACTTCAATACGTTCCATTAAATTATCAAGCATATTACCTATTAAAATATTAGATTTGGCTTCTTTTAGTTTAATATCATATTCATTAGTATTTTTCGTTTCTAAAACATAAGCATAATCATCAATAATTTCTAAGACATTAACATTATGTCTATTAAGAACACTTTTAACTTTCGCTTTCGCATTAAGAGGAAAACCTACTTTATCATCTCTAATCTGATAATTAAAAAAATATTTTAAGATATAAGCATCTTCTCCAAAAGAATAATAAAAGTTTCCAGATTTTACAATTACTACATAATCTTTATATTTACTTTTAAATTCCACATACTTATCAACTGTTTTCATATCATCCCTCCCACAACAATTTTGTAGTTAAGACCATACTGCTCATCATAACTAGATAAATATTTAATATAGAAATATGTTTTGTTTTATCATATCATACTCTCATATAATATAAATATATATTAGATGTCGTAATTTGTCAAGAAAAAGTTTTCTAAAAGTAAACATTGTTATGTTTTTATTAAAAATACATATATATTATTAATAATACTAATCATAAAAAAAGACTAATTAAAGTCTATTTATTTTCTTTCTCACATACCAAAGAAACTTTTATTGCAGATTCCTTAGTCTCGCATGTAAATAAAAATAATTTATTATGACAAAACTTAGCATCTTTGATACCTGAAACTTTAGCAAGCTCTTCATCTCTTAGACCAGCCCACTCTTCTTTAAAAGGAACTTTTTTAATAAAACCTTTATAATGTGTCGGCACTGCTCTAGCTGCCCATCCTCCTCTATTAGAAGGATATACAACAAAATCTACATCTAAATTAAGATAGAATATAGCATACTCATATGGAATAAATTCATCTAAAACAAAAATTTTATTTTGAATATTCTTACTAAGTTCTCTAACTTTTTCTATAACCAGAGCTTTTAATATAGCTTCCTCTATTACCCTATCAAACCAAACATCTGCAAAATGGCAAGCATTTAAAAAACATTCATCTTCGTCTTCATCAGTATTTATTTTAGGTCTAAACATTTCAATTAAACTAGGAATAGTATAAACATTAAAATCTTTTTCTATATCTGCTTCTCCATTATCAAAAGCATCAATATTAGTTACTAACAAATAATCAAAAACTTGAAAAACATCTGCAGGATTACTAACATTTAATTTTTTTAAATATTCTATTCCATACTCTTGCCAAAGAAGACCAAACCCACAGTAATGAATTCCATTATCATGTTTCTTATCATATCCTGCTTGATGATGATCAAATCTACCTCTACCGATATCATAAGCTATTTTAGAAGAATCATTATCATCATAATCTTTTAAACGTATAACTGTTATATCTCCAAATAGTTTAGACATAAAAACTGTACTAAAGACATCATCAGCATGAAAATTACCCGCATGTGTTACAAATTTAGCTTTACTTAAATCTTTAGTTAAAGTAATCATGCTCTACCTCTATATTCATTATTTAAAAGTTTTTTAGCTTCACTCATAACAAAGTTAAAAGTACCCACATAATCAATATTCTTACTTGTAACTAATGAATCAATTTTTCCAGGATAAAATTCACTCGCTCTAAAATGTGGTTCTGTAACATCGTCTATTCTCCAAGTAATTTCAAAACCTTGATGCATTGTAATAATCCATAATAAATAGAAAGTAAAGACACTCATCATTTGATCTTTATTATGTTGTCCTTCTAAAAAACTCTCTAACATTCTAAGTAAAGCACTATTATCAATAGAATCATCACTTATATTTAATTTCATTCTTAAAAACTCATTTATTTTCTTTTCAATAACATTTATAGGAACTTCTCCAATATCTTTAAAACCATCTTCAAGTAAAGCATCTCCTATAAATCTAAAAATATCATTTGTAAAAATCATAATATCATTCCTTTACCACTTATTATATAAAAATCTTAATATTAAAGCAAGGAAAAAACTCCCTAAAAGGAGTTTATCTACCATCTTTATAAACTAAAATTTGATCTGGTAATAAATATATTGTTTTATTAAAATTTGTAAGTTTATCAACATCTGTTCTAAAAGCATCTGCTACACCTTTTAGTGTATCCCCATCACCAGTTATATAATAACTATAACCACTCTTAGGTATCATAAGTTCTTGTCCTGGATAAATATATTCATTATCTTCAATTCCATTCATCGCTGCAAGTAACTTAGGATTTATATTATACTTTCGAGATATTTCATATAGGTTATCTCCTTTTTCAATTGTATAATATGTAAAATATTTATTTTCGTCCACTTTTATCACTCCTAATATTAAGATATGACAAAAGTCCAGATTGGTTAATTTATAAATATCATATTATTACTATTAAAATTCCATTCAAAATGTGTAAGTAATTTTTCTTCACCCATTAATTCATTAAAATGATATAAAGTTGAATCTTTTAAATAGAATATGTCTTTATCTTTAATTCTTACTATATTGCTTACATTATCTGCGACTAATTTTTTTATATCACTATTTATATAATTAAGATAAATCTTATTATCTATAAAAGTAT
>CANDSI010000140.1 GCA_947388575.1 uncultured Mycoplasma sp. | reverse complement strand
GAAGAACATGAAGCTAAAATGTATGACTATGAAGAAGATGGTGGTTATGAACCTGTTAATAGTAGTAAAGATGATAAAATTATTATAACTAGTATGGATGAACTTAAAAATATGAAAGAAATGCCTGTGAAAGAAAATTTGGAAGAACCTAAAAAAGCAGATGTTTATGAACCTAATCCTAGTTATACCCTTCCACCTTTATCACTTTTAGATGAAGTTAAACAACAAAAGAAAGTTAATTCTGATAACTATGTAAGAAGTAATAAAGAAAACTTAGAAAGAGTTTTAAATGATTTTCAAATTAAAGGTAAAGTTGTGGAAGCCCATATCGGCCCTTCTGTTACTCAATTTGAAGTTAGTGTTCCTAGTGGAACAAAGGTTAGTAGAATAAGCGGTATTAATAAAGAAATAGCTTTAGCTTTAGCTGCTAAAGATGTACGTATTCAAGCACCTATTCCTGGTAAAAGTACTATTGGTATTGAAATTCCTAATCCTTCAATTAGTATGGTTAAATTCAGGGAAGTTTTATCTTATCAAGGTAAAGATAAAGGTAATATCTTAGTGGCTTTAGGTAAAGATATTATGGGTCAACCTAGACTTGCAGATTTATCTAAAATGCCCCATCTTTTAATCGCTGGTTCTACTGGTTCTGGTAAATCTGTTTGTACTAATACAATAATTTGTTCTATATTAATGCGTTATAAACCTGATGAAGTTAAATTAATGCTTGTAGACCCTAAAAAAGTTGAATTATCTAATTATAATGGTATTCCTCATCTATTATGTCCAGTTGTAAGTGACCCTAAAAAAGCTAGTGTAGCTCTCCAAAAACTAGTTACTGAAATGGAACGTCGTTATGATACGTTTAGTGAAAAAAATGTTAAAAATATTGCTGGTTATAATGACTGGGTAGATAAAGAAAATAAAAATAATGATACTAAAATACCTCGAATGACTTATATAGTGGCAATTATCGATGAGTTAGCTGACTTAATGCTTGTTGCTTCAAAAGAAGTTGAAGACTCAATTATGCGTATTACTCAAATGGCTCGTGCTGCGGGTATTCATTTAATTGTTGCGACTCAAAGACCTTCGACTGATGTTATTACTGGTGTTGTAAAAGCAAATATCCCTTCTCGTATTGCTTTTGCTGTTGCTTCTAATATCGATAGTAGAACAATACTAGATTCAAGTGGTGCAGAAAAACTTCTAGGTAAAGGTGATATGTTATATCTACCAATGGGCGAAAATGTCCCTGTTCGTATTCAAGGTTGTTTTATTGATGATGCAGAAATTGGTAGAATTATTGAACACGTCTCAAAACAACAAGCGGCTCATTATGATTCTTCAATGGAAAATTTAGAAGTTAATCAAAGTGGTAATGGTATTCACGGTCTTCCTGATGAAAAAGAAGAATATGATGATCCTCTATACAATGAAATTGTCGAATTTGCTATTCAAACTGGTAAAGTTAGCACTTCCCTTCTCCAAAGAAGATTTAGACTTGGTTATAATCGCGCAGCTAGAGTTGTAGATTTACTTGAAGAACGTGGTATTGTTGGCCCAGCTAATGGTTCTAAACCTCGTGAAGTTTTAGTAAAACTAGAAAACAATAATACTGAAGAAAACTGATATTATTTGATATGAATAAGTCAGTTTTTTTATTTTGTTTTATTCTATAATAATTCTTGGAGGTTTATTGTGGAATTAAAAGATTGTATTAATTTAAGACATAGTTCTAGGTCTTACTTTAAGAAAAAAGTTAATAAAAAAGATATTTTAGAAATAATTGAATGCGCTAGACTTGCTCCTTCCGCAGCGAATAGACAGAATTGGTATTTTATTGCTTTACAAGATTATGCTAAAAATAATATTGCCCTACTAATGGAAGACTACTTAAAAAAAATCAATAAAATAATTCGTAGTAAAGAACACGATACTTTAGAATATAATCCTTCTTTAAGTGTATTAAAAAGTATCGATGTAATTAAGCAAGCTTCAGTTTTAATACTTGTATTTAGATGTGATGATAAATCTTGGTTTGAAGGGGACTATTTATCAATTGGATGCGCAGTAGAACACATGGTGCTGAAAGCTACTGATTTAGGTCTTGGTTCGCTATGGCTTAGAGATGTGATTTATTTAAGACAGGAAATAACTAATTTATTTAATTTAAAAGATATGGAACTGGTAACAGGACTTGCAATTGGCTATCCTAAAGAAGAAAAATATCGAGCTAAAAAGAAAAATATTAATGAAATTATGAGGTGGGAATATGAATGATATTAAATTTGAATTAGCTAAAGTAAAGGATATAAAAATAATTTTAGAAATTATAAAAGAACGTTGTGATTGGTTTTTAAAAAATAAAATACAACAATGGGATTCTTGGTATTATGAAGATTTATATGATGGCAAATACTTTTTAGAAACTATGAAAAAAAATAATTTATATGTTGTAAAAAATAATAATAAAATAGTTGGATTATTTTTATTAAAATATGAGAATGATAAATATTGGAAAGATTCTTGTCCTGCTATTTATTTAGATCATTTTGTGACAAAACTTGGGTATCCAGGTCTAGGAGAAAAAATACTAGAATTTATTAGAAATAAAGCTCATGAAAAGAATTTAAAATATTTAAGATTAGATTGTATGAGATGTAACCCTAAAATTAATGAATATTATCAAAAACATGGATTTCAAAATAAAGGTGAAGGTAATGAACCTTACGAATATAGATTATGGGAAATGGAGCTATAATAATGAATATGAAATTGCTAAACTTTTATAAAAAAACTAGTGCCTATACTGAACTTGGTAACTATAAAGATTTTGCTAAGTCTTTACCTAATGATATTAAAACACTATGTTTACTCCAAAGAAGACAAATAATTCATCCAATTACTGTTATAGAAGCTTTAAATGGTAAAAATGATTTTCATGTTAGTAATACAAGATTAGTTTTTGAAGATGATATTTTCCCTACCGCTTGCAGTATGCTAAATGAACTTTTAAGACTTGATAAAAATTATTCAATTGAACGTAAAGATGAAGATAGAATTTATGTTACTTGTCGTGGTCAAGCGATACTTTTAGCAGCGATATTAAAAGCTAAAGGCTACTCAGCTCGTGTTCGAAGTGGTTTTGCGCCTTATATAAAATATGATGGTGTAGCTCATGATCATTGGATTACCGAATACTTTAATGATAAAGAAAAAAGATGGTTTTTAGTTGATCCAGATATGTGTTTAGATGAAATAAAATTTAATCCTTTTGATATGCCAAAAGATGAATTTATTTTTGGAGCTCAAGCTTATTTAGGTCTTAGAACTAAACATTATAAGCTTGAAGAAATATTATTTGCTACTAATCCCCCTACTTTTGGTTTTAAAGCAGCGATTAGAGGCCTATTTTATGATTTTTATTCTTTAATGAATGAAGAAGGCATTTTCTTACATTTACCTAAATATATTGTTGATAAAAACTTTGAATTAAGCGAAGAAGACCTTGAAGAATTAGATATTCTTGCTACTTTATTATTAGATGTTGATAAAAACTTTAATGAAATCCAAAATATTTGGAATAATGTATTAAAATATAGAATACGTAAAGGAGCGTTAAATTAATTTAAGTAATAAAAATATAAGTTTGCAAATAGAATTATAATATGATAAAATGGTTATGGAAGGATATGGTGTTATGGCAAGTACAAAATATAAAAACAAGCCTATATCACTTAAAAAAATAACTATTTCATTGTGTGTGGTTCTAGGAGTTATTTTGATAATTTTATATGCCTATAAATGGCATCAAGTTAAAGAAGACGAGAAATATTTACAAAGTTATCTGATTAGTTCTAATACTATCAATTTAGAAATGAACTCAATAAATAATATTAATTCGGTTCTATCTGAAACTCCCAATAATTATTTTATCTATATTAGTTATACTGGTGATAAAGATATTTATAATTTTGAAAAAAAATTAAAACCTTTAATCGATGATTATAGTCTTCAAAATAGCTTTTATTATTTAAATATTACAGATATTAAAGAAAATAATAAAAATTATAAAAAGGATATTGCTAAAGAACTTAATATTGATA
>CANDSI010000139.1 GCA_947388575.1 uncultured Mycoplasma sp. | reverse complement strand
TAAAACTTATCTGTATGATATAATATCTTCTTAGGTGAAAATCTATGAAATTTTATTTAGATATATTGAAACTTATAAAAAACATTGTAATATTAAAGAAAAGTAATGGCGAGGCAATTAGGATATTTTGTAATAATAATGGGCTTGCATATATTAAGTTAGCTCAAATACTTGCCACTCAAAATTATGGAACCCTTTTTAGCGAAGAAGATAGAAGAGATTTGGAAGCTATTTGTGATAATTCTAATCCCCTTTCATTTGAAGAAATTAAAAGTATTTTAATTAGCGAATATGGAGATTTAGAAAAAACTTTTTTGAGTATAGAAGAAATTCCTTTAGGTTCTGCCTCTATTTCGCAAGTTCATAAAGCTACTTTAAAAGATGGAACTGTAGTGGCTCTTAAAATAAAAAGAAGAGATATTACCAATACTTTAGAAACTGACTTAAAAAGATTAAGCAAAATAATTACATATTATATATCTTTTTTAAGAAAACATTCTCATGTCAGAACTATTATTAGTAAATTTATTCCAATTTTAAATCTAAATAATCAATCGGGGTTTGATAAAGCTTTTTTATTATACTATTCTTGGATTTTAGATGAAACTGACTTCATTCATGAAGCACAAAATATCGCCAGTTATACAAATTTTGCTAAACAAGTCAATGGAAAAATTCCTGATGTTAAAGATATCGTTATTCCTAAAATTTATAGTGATTTATGTAGCGAAAATGTTATAGTTATGGAATATATTCCTTTTCCTAATTTTAATCATATAGATAATAATGATGCTAAATTAACTGCTCTTAATAGTTACTTAAAACTTAGTTTTTATGCTATGTTTAATGATATAGATGTTTATTTTCATGGTGATCCTCATGGTGGGAATATTTATTTAGATAATGATGGAAATATTGGATTTCTAGACATGGGACTACTTTTTAAACTTTCAAAAGAAGATTTGAAACTAACAAAAGAATTTTTCTTAAGTGCTTATTCTGGAAATTCTAAAAAATTATTTAAAATGCTTACACAATATGCTAAATTAACTGATGAAGAAGTAGTTAATTTTCAAAAAGAAGTGGATAATTATTGTTTAAGTGTTAATGATAAAACTGTTACAGCTTATTTTACAGATATGATTAATATTTGCTTAAAATATAATATTTCTCCACCTAATTTCTTATTTTCTATGGCAAAAGCTTTTGTTTGTTTAAATGGTATTAGTTATTTAGCTAATAATGATATTTCAGCATTTGATCTTCTAAAAAAACAAGTAATAGAATATTTATTAATGGAAAATATCAATGGTTTAAAAAACTTGAGTATAAGAGTTTTAAAAATTTCGCCAAATATATTACATAGTGGTATTCGTTTTGCATTACATAAAACTTTACCTCAAAGTGATTGTGATAAAATATTAGAAGAATTAAAAAATGAAGATGTGCGAAAAGCTTTAAATGATGCTTTAGACTTTCTTCACTTACTTAAAAATATAGGTAATGATTCACTAGGTAGATAAAACTATTTTTGACATTTTGGACAAAAATATGTACTTCTACCACCTATTTTGATGTTTTTTATAGGAGTGTCACATATACTACATGGCTCTCCTTCTTTTTTATGGACTTTTAAATTTTGTTGGAATCTTCCTGTTACTCCTAAACTGGATGTGTAACTCTTAATCGTAGTTCCTCCCATTTTAATCGCTTCTTTTATTATTTCATTAGAACCTTTGACTATTAATTCACATTCCTCTTTCGTAATAGAACTTGCAGGTCTTTCAGGATTTATTTTAGCATAAAACATTACTTCATTAGCATAAATGTTTCCAAGGCCACTAATAATAGTTTGGTCTAACAATACCGATTTTATTGGTAATTTTTTATTTTTAAATTTTTCTAATAAATAAGCGCTTGTTAAACCTTTTTCTCCAGGTTCAAATCCTTGTTTGGCTATACTTTCAGTAGTACTAAGTTCTTCTTTATTAATTAAGTTCATACGACCAAATTTTCTAGTGTCTTCATATCTTAAAGTAGTATTGTCTTCAAAATAAATAGTTACATGTTCATGCTTACCTTTTGCTTCTTTATCATCTTTAATAAAAAACTTGCCTTCCATTCGAAGATGGGATAATAAATACTTATTATTAGTTTCAAATATTAACCATTTTCCTCTTCTTTTTATATCAATAAAACTATCTCCAATTAAACTACTAGCAAACTCTTTAATATCACTTTCAATCATATTTTTATAATGAACTTTTACATCAGTTATTTTTTTATTTAAAATTCTACCTTTTAAAGTGTTTCTTACTGTTTCTACTTCAGCTATCTCTGGCATATTAATTCTCCTTTTATTTATTTTGCTTCATATAAATCTTTGCCTTTAGCTATACCAACTTTCAATGGCACTGATAATTCAATTACGTTTTCCATAACGTTTTTAACTATTTCTGTTACTTGTTCTTCCTCTTCTTTAATAGTATCTATTACAAGCTCATCATGGATTTGTAATACCATTTTACTTTTAATATTCTCTTTCTTAAACTCCTCAAAAACTAAGACCATAGCCTTTTTAATAATATCTGCGCTTGTTCCTTGGATAGGCGTGTTAAGAGCTATACGTTCTCCACTACTTCTAATCATATAATTCTTGTTGTTTAATTCTTCAATTGTTCTTTTACGATTAAATAATGTTCTGACACTTCCTGTTTCATATGCTTCTTTTACAATGTTGTCCATATAATTTTTAACACCTGGATATAATTCATAATATTTATTTATAAATTCTTGCGCTTGTTTTCGGTCTATGTTTAAATTCTCCCCTAATCCAAAACCACTTATTCCATATACAATTCCAAATATTACTGCTTTGGCTGTACTACGCATTAATTTGGTGACATCACACTCTTCAACACCATAAATATCAGCGGCTACTTTTGTATGTATATCTTGACCATTTTTAAAAGCTTCGATTAGTTCTTTGGAATCAGATATGTGAGCTAATATTCTAAGTTCTATTTGACTATAATCTATACTTAAGAATAAATCATTACTTGGTATAAATGCTCTTCTTACTTTTCTTCCTTCTTCTCCTCTTATAGGAATATTTTGTAAGTTTGGTTCAACACTTGATAATCTTCCAGTTCTAGTTAATGTTTGCTTAAATATTGTATGGATTTTATTATCCGGAAATTTGGCATTTTCTAAACTGATTGTATATGTAGATAATATCTTACTAAAATTTCGATATTCTAATATTAAATTTATTATTGGATGTCTGTCTATTAATTTTTTTAAAGTATCAGCATCAGTTTTATATCCTTTTTGAGTTTTCTTACCAACTGCGATACCTAATTTACCATATATAACTTCACCTAATTGTTTAGGACTACTAATATTAAAAACACATCCTGCCATATTATATATTTCTTTAGTTATTATTTCAAGTTTTGCTTCTGCTTCAGCTTTTATTTCATCTAATATATTACTGTCAATTGGTACACCAATATACTCCATATCTGCTAAAACATAAGTAAGTGGCATTTCTATATTTGCAAATAACTCATACATTACTTCTTTTTTTAATTCATTTATATAAGTATCTCTTGTATCATAAATAAATCTTGATTTTAATACTATTTCTTTTTTTAGTTTTTCTTTGTCTGCAAAATTATTTTTGGCATTATTTTCATAAAACTCAACACTATACATTTGTGGGTTCATTAAATAGGCGATATCATCTTTTGTAAAGGCATTTACTAGATAAGCAGCAATCATTAAATCATAATTTACATGGGCTAATTCTAAATTATTTCGACGTATTATTATTTCTAAAGCCTTAGCATTATATGTATAAACTACTTTGCCTTTTAATAAAGGAATTAAGTCTTTTAACATACTACTTTCTATATAATAGTTGTTTTCCTTATCACTTACTCCTATTCCTAAAATATTTCCTTTGTGATAGTTCTCTTCATCTAATTCAAGATATATACTAACTTCATTACCAAGTTTAACTTCGTTTATGTCTTTTATTTCTTTAAATTCGATATTTTTTTCTTCTGTACTTTTTCGGTCAAAGTTTTTTAAAAGAGAGTAAAATTCTA
>CANDSI010000138.1 GCA_947388575.1 uncultured Mycoplasma sp. | reverse complement strand
TTGCGACAAGTATAACAATCACATTCTGGATCTAATGGCCCCCAATCTTTTTCATAAGTTGCATTTCTAACTACTACTTTTCCATTCCATGTCATAGCAGTTCCATTTCTTGCAATTCTTGTTGGAAGTACACAATCACACATATCAATTCCAGCCATTGCCGCTTCAATTAAGTAATCTGGTGTCCCTACTCCCATCAAATATCTTGGTTTGTTTTCTGGCATAAGTGGCGTTGTATAATATAGCATTTTCAAGAATTCTTCTTTTGGTTCTCCTACGCTAATTCCACCTATTGCATACCCTGGAAAATCTAATTCTATTAAGTCTTTTGCAGATTGCTCTCTTAAATCTTCATAAAATCCACCTTGAATAATACCAAATAATGCTTGTTTATCGGTTGTTGTATGTGCGGCTTTGCAACGCTTCGCCCATCTTGTTGTTCTTTCCATAGATTGCTTAGTATATTCATAAGTTTCAGGATACTTCACACATTCATCAAACGACATAATAATATCTGCTCCCAGTGCTTCTTCAATTTCCATTACTTTTTCTGGTGAAAAGAAATGCTTACTTCCATCTAAATGTGACTTAAATTCCACACCTTCTTCTGTAATAGTTCTTAAGTCACTTAAGCTAAATACTTGAAACCCACCACAATCTGTTAAAATAGGTCTATCCCATTTCATAAAATTATGAAGTCCACCTGCTTCTTTTACTAAATCATGTCCTGGTCTCAAATATAGGTGATAAGTATTAGATAAAATAATTTGTGCCCCTATTTCTTTTAATTCTTCTGGTGTCATTGATTTAACTGTAGCTTGTGTACCTACTGGCATGAATACTGGAGTTTGTATATCTCCATGTGGTGTATGTACCACTCCTCGTCTTGCTCCTGTTTTACTATCTGTATGTAATAATTCATATGTTACTGCTGGCTTGTCCATTTTTTCCTCCTAATTCGTTTCTATATAATTGACTTGATACATTAATTTTTCAATGTCTTCATTTTTTAACTTCTCCTATTTTATCTTTCTATCCTATGAATGTCAATGTAATATGTTGGTTATTTGCAATAATTATATCACAAAAGGCAGTTACAATGTAACCGCCTTTTGCATTTTTTATACTAATTCAAGTGTAAATTCGGTTCCTTCAATGGTCAGTTTCAGGTCTTTTCCCAAGTTATAGGATTCTTCCAGCTTTTGCAAAAAGTAGCTTAGTTTACATACAATACCACTCTAAACCCAATAGCATAATGTAGCGAATCTCCCATACTGGTTGCTATAACTGGATGTGGAGAATCTTTCTTCCCTGAATATGCTGCACAGCCTCCTCTTACTAAACTAATTTCTCCTTCATATAAATCAGTGGTAAATTCAAATACATTTCCAGCAATGTCATATATATAATTCATTTTGGCAATTTCTAAACCTCCACTACTAGTAAATATAATATTATTTTTATCTTTATTTCCATAGCCCTTTAATTTCCAGTCTTGAGACTTTTTTCTTAAATATGAAGCATAACTGTACCTATAATTATTATGATAGGTATCCAAAAAGTTTCCCCAAGTTGTTGTATCTTCTAAATTATAATGATTATTAACCGCCCATCTCATTATAGTATCAAATTGTCTCCCTGTCATTAAGCCACTTTTTACTTCTTCATTATGATACATATTTTCAGCAACTCTTTTTGCATTTGAATATTCTATAAAGTTCCATATTTGCACATTTTCTTTACTAACTGGCTTATATGATATAGTATTATTTCGCTCGTCAACAGTAATTTCATCATCATTCTCAGCTAAACAATAAAGCTCTTGTAATATACTCTTTTCTATTCCTGCCTCATACCTAGCAATATAAAATCCTCCATATTTTATAATTTGTTCTTGTTCACTTATAACCTCTTGTGGAAGCTTGTCCTCTACTATTTGTTCATCTGTTATTAAATCTCCCGTAATATCTCTTTTCAGTAACTCTTCTAATTCCCTTTTCGTTTTTTCATCTACAAGATCCTTCTTTTCATCTATATACCATTTTTTATATTTTACTTCATTATTATCAGCATATTTACCATCTTCACCTATTCCATCTTTAACTGGCACCCATACAAATTGATTACCATTGATGTCTTCAATTACTAAACCTTCATTCCAACCTTCTACTTTATCATTTGCATATTCCCAGCTGGCTCCTTCGTCAGATATTTTAAATCCCTTTGGAATAATTGGATTACAATAGCTTGGCACTTCTCCATTTAGTGTTTTATTTTTTTCCATTAGCTCATTATTAAAATTCGGTAATGATATACTAGATATTAAAATAGTTAATAAGCTTATAATAAATTTATTCATATATTTTCATAATACCTCCATACTTATTTTCATAAATAAATTCATACTTTTCTTTTAATTCTTGTACATTTTGATGCATATACGTAGCTCTTTTAAAGCAAATCAAATATTTATAATCTAAATCTTCTACATTAATATTACTATCTATATATTTATTTAATATAGCATACACCCATCTGATTTGTCCTTCTCCACCTAAAATACAAAATTCATCTATGTCCATCTCATTCGCTTTATTAATTATTTCTAATTCTTCTTCATTCAATATACACTTTTTATTTAATATAATATTAATATTATTTTTAATTCCATCTCCTATGGAAAAAATATTTTCTTTCGTAATATCTTTTGATAACTCATCTTCACTATAAGTATAATCTAAATTAAAGATAGATATTGTCATGAATATTACGATAGCAGATAATATGCCTAAACTTAATCTATAACTAGATAATTTCAAGAGCATTTCACATGTTATGAATATAGTGAATATCCATAATATATAATAATATTTTAAACAATAATAAGAAGAGATTATGCCATTTTGTTTCAATATATATGTACATATTATCGTTATCAAATTTACTAAAATAAAAACATTTTCAATGTTAAAAAATTCTTTATGTTTTATATCATTATAAAATTTTATTAATATCAATGGAACAAATATAATAAAATTAGAATAATAATTTTTGTACATTGGACCTTCTTCTTGTATTATTTGTAATTTTTCTGAAATATTGCTAGCATATAATAGTATTGAAAATACTGGAAGAATTATAAGGATACATGGTTTTATTTTCTTTAATTTAAAACCTACATATATTATTTCAGATATAAAAACTATAATCGCAAATAACATATAAGTATTAATTAATGCTGTATTCAGCACAAATAATATAGAATAAAACAATGATGACTTCATTTTTTGCCTATTGATAAATACAAATAAAATTGTAGTAACCAATAATAATGATAAAGTTAAATAGGCACTTCCCATTAATACACTATTTAATGGATAAGATAAAATATAAATAAGACTAAAAATCCATATTACTATTTTTCGCCTTAAAACATCTTTATTATTTAATGTAATATAAAATATTAATACAGATAGCCATAAAATAATCATATCAAAGATAATATATAATTTATATAACTCAATTTCTGGTAAAAAGCTTTTAAAAATAGATATGAATATACCTGTATTTACATAACTTCCAAACATCAAATTATTAAATTCAAATTTTTCATTTAGTTTACTATCGTCTTTTAATAATAGGGTTTTATCATGCATAAAAGAAATAGCCGCTGAAAAATGGGTCGATGCATCCGTTGTTTCATACTTTATGCTTAATGGCATTCCATACTGCTTAATCATAACCATAATAATTAGAATACCACAAAATACTCCAAATATAATATCTTTTGCTGATATATACAGTAATTGTATTCTTTTTTCTTTTAAAATTTTATATATAATAGGAATTAATAGAAAAAAATATATAACACTTAAAAGTTCTATTGAGCATTTAATTCCTATTACATAAGTAATAATTGAAATAATGATATTGATACCAAAAATCATAATTATTCCTAAAATACTTCTATATAAAAAATTACTTCTAATATTATTAATAGGAACTATTATAGTTCCTATTAATAATATTAAATAAATTAAGACAAATATCATTTCCATCATTTTTCCTTATATTCGTTCTATTTTTATATCATAAGCATCAACTAAATCTGCAC
>CANDSI010000137.1 GCA_947388575.1 uncultured Mycoplasma sp. | reverse complement strand
TATAAAAACATTAATAAAGTTTTAATTACTAACAATAATGATATGATAACATTCCATAAAGATAGTTTATTAGAATCAGCCAAAAAAATATTTGGAGAAGACATAAATATTAAAAATGAAATGTTTATATATAATAATATCAAATTTATGTATTATAATGATACATATATAGGTCTAAAAGAAGAATCAAGTAGTATTAATCTTATTAATAAAATTATAAATGCAAATGAAGAAAATAATGAATTAACATTTGAATTTATTATTGCTAAAACATCTGAAAACAAACTTTTAGACATTGAAGATAATATTATCGAGGAAGAATACGATAATAAAGATATAACAGAATATAAAGATAAATTATCAACATATATAATTGTATTTGAAAAAAGTGAAGACAACTACATATTTAAAAATATTACAAGAAAATAAAGAAAGAAACCACAATTGGTTTCTTAATTTTTTTCATAAAAACTTTTAATAGAAACAAGAATTCTTTTTATATTATCTTCTTTAAATGGTTTATTAAGAACATCAAGAATAGGATAAGAAAAAGCTTTTTTAATTGTTTCTTCCGTATCATCTCCCGTAATAATAACCACTGGAATTTTTTCTATTAGATCATTATTTTTTAAATATTCTAGAACTTCAAAGCCATTAGTATTTGGCATATTAAGATCTAAAAGTAATGCATAAATATTTAATTCGTTTAATTTATCAATTGCCTCTTTCCCATTAGAAGCTTTAATTATTTTGTATTCATCTCCAATAGTTTGCTCTATAAAATTAAGCATAATACTAGAATCATCTGCTATTAAAATATTTTTAACATTAGTGCTTATATCATTTGAATCAAAATATTCCTCTAAAGTAGAATTTATTTTATTAATAGTATTTTTAAGTTCATCAAAATGACTATCAATAAATTCTTTATTTTTTTCTTTACCAGCCATTTCATGTCGTAAGAATATTTCAGCTTCATTCATAAAACCTAAATACTTAGCTTCACTTTTAGTACTATGAGCAAGAATTCCATAGTTTTCAAAATCTTGTTGATTTTTATAATATTCTAGATTACTAAGTTTATCATTTAAAGAATCTTTATATTCTTTTAAATTTTCATTATAAGAACTCATATCTCCCCAAAACTCCAAACTACTATCTACTTGAACATTATTATTTCTTAATATATCTACTTTTTCCATTCCTATTTACCTCCCAAATATTTATTTAAAACTCTATTAAGTTGATATCTATCAATTGGCTTTGACAAATAATCATTAAAACCAGCTTGAATATATTTTTCATCTTGACCTTCAATTGCATCTGCAGTAAGTGCTACTACTGGAATATCAAAACCAGGTATTTCTTTTAATCTACGAAGACATTCTACGCCATTCATTTTAGGCATCATAATATCCATTAAGATTAAATCAAAAGTTTGAGTTTCAGCTAGTTCCAGAGCTTCAAATCCACTAGAAGCTTCTACAATTGTAAAGTTATATGGTTTTAATATATTATTAGCAACCTTTAAATTAATTTTAGAATCGTCAACCACAAGAATTCTTTTGCCTTGATGAGTAGAGTAATCGATTTCAATTTCTTCACTAGTGCTTTCTGGAGCTTCCATGCTAATTAAATCTTGTTCTAAAGTAATTCTAAACGTTGAGCCTTCACCATAATTACTAGCAACAGTTATTCTACCACCCATCATTTCTGTTAAACTTTTAGTGATAGCAAGACCTAAACCAGTACCTTCAGTCGAAGTATTTTGGTCTTCATCAAATCGTTCAAATTTATTAAATAATTTATTCATATCTTCTTTTTTAATACCGCGACCAGTATCTTTAACAGCGATATTAAGAACACATTTTTTAGCATCTATTCTATTAACACAGTTAACACTAAAAATTATTTCGCCTCTATCAGTATATTTAGCAGCATTAGTTAAAACATTTAAAACGACTTGTTTAAGCTTAGCAACATCACCTTTTAGAATGCCAGGTAAATCTTCAGTAATATTACTTCTAAATTCAATAGGCTTAGCACCAATTCTAGGAATAACTAATTTACAAAGACCATTAAATACTTCTTTTGGATTATATTCTTTTGGAACTATTTCCATTTTATTAGCTTCTATTTTCGAAATATCTAAAATACCATTTACTATTTCTAGTAAGTTATTAGAAGCATCAACAATATCTTTAGCATGATCTTTAGCTTCACTATCTAAGTTAGGAGATTCAATTAAGCATTCGCTAAAACCAACTATTGCATTAAGTGGAGTTCTAATTTCATGAGACATATTAGATAAGAATTCAGACTTAGCTCTATTAGCTTTCTCAGCCTGGTCTTTAGCCATATTAAGTTCTTTAATCATTTTTACATCAGGATTTTCAATTGTAAAATACATAAATATAACAACTAAACTAAGCAAAAAATTTATTAAAAATAAATCTGGGAAAAAATTTTGAGCTAAGAAATTAACTATTAATAAAATAACTAAAGCATAAAGAGGTTTGATTTTTCTTTTTGAAATTATCTTTCTATTTTTAATTGCTAAACCAATAGTATAAATTATTAACAAAGCGCTAACAATATAAGCGATAACCATTGAAATTCCTTTCGGAACAATAGTAGCATCAGTCTCAATATAATGCACAGGCAATATTAAGATAAAAGGAGTTACAATAATAAATATAAAAGCAAAAATCATAAAAGAACTATAAAGTTTTTTGTTTCTATTTTCACTATTAGGCATACTAATAAGTTTGATATAGAAAGCAAAAATTAAAAGCCATGCTACAATATAAACAAACACCAGCTTAGATGCTATCATATAAAAGAAATTATTATAATCAACATTCAAATTATAAAGGATACCAGTAAAAATATCTAATGATAAGCCAATTGAAGTCAAAATAAGTAAATATTTATATAACCTTGTTTCAATATTGTTAACTCTTTCTTTTGAAAAAAAGTCCATCATTAAAATTCCAATAAAAATTAAACTACTAATCGACATATAAAGTCCCATATTATCAACTTCCTATTCTTTATAATAATATTTTAACACATCTAAAATCTAAATGCAATTAAACCAAATAAAAAGAAATACTAAATTTAGTATTTCATTCTAACTAAGCTGTTAGCTTTATTCTTGCCAATATATTTTTCTCTATCAGCTTGCTCTAATATAGGCGCATTAAGTTTACCATTATCAGTTCTAGGAAGAGGACTTAAAGTATATTCGATAAATCCAGGTAACGCATCTTCGCCTACAGTTCTATAAATAAGCTCATCTATTTTACCTTTTAGTGCTTCAGTATCACACTCATAATTTAAACTTATATGATATACTGGTAAGTATTGATATTTTTCATCAGGCACACTAACTATAACAGCTTCTCTAATTTCGTCAAATTTTAAAAGTAGTTCTTCGATTTCTTCTGGGTAAATATTTGAAACACCACTAACAAAATTTCTTTTTACACGTCCAGTAAATTCAGTCTTCTTAAAATCTTTACCAGTAGCTCTCATTAAGTCGCCTTGGTTAAACCAAACTTTGCCATCACTATCAGTTACAAATACTTTTGCATTTTCTTCTGGATTTTGATAATAACCTTTCATAATAGTTGGGCCACTAACTAAGAATAAACCAGATTCTCCAGGAGCAACATCAATAATCTCTCCACGTTCTGTTAAAGCAGTTTTATCAACAATTCTATATTCAATACCAGGAATAGGATATCCGCAAGTAACAGGTTCCTTATTATAATCAACATAATATGGGAAAGGTAAGTTTCTTGTATCTATAATATCTACGTGTGTTACTGATTCAGTTTCAGTTGCGCCAATTGCATTAGCAATAACAGCGTTAGAGCCACCTTTTCTTAATGTTTCTTCAACTTCTTGTTTTTTTCTTAATTTAAAAGCTTCGCCACCAGATACCGCTTGTTCAACACTAGCTAAAGAACCAGGTGTTATTTTAGAGTTATTAATCATATTTTCAAAGTGAATAGGTCCACCCATAATACCGTTAGCTCCTGTTCTAATGATTTCGTCAGTAAAATCATTAGGTCCCATTTTTAAAGTAAGCGCATATTCCATATTATTACATA
>CANDSI010000136.1 GCA_947388575.1 uncultured Mycoplasma sp. | reverse complement strand
TTAAGTATTCTAAACCTTCAATTTTATAGTGAACTCCAATATCTCGATTTATGTCTAAAGCTTCCCATAATTTAATTAATTTATTTTTGTCTAATTTTAACTGCGATGTTCCATACTTTAAAAAGTCATAAACTTCACTTAATTGTAAGGTGGTTCTTTGAAACCAACCTCCGATATATATACCACCTATTTTCATGTTATACCTCTTTAGAAAAGAAGCCTGCTTCTACTAATTCAAATCCATATTTTTTATAACAAGCATGAGCGGCTGTTCTAAAATTCTTACTCCATAATACTACTTCTTTACAGTTATTATCTTTTGCTATTTTAAATAATACATCTAAAAGATATGATGCAATATGATGTCTTCTATAATCTGGGTCAACACATACGTGATTAAGTATTCCATATGACGCCATTGGTGTATAAATTGTCTTAATTATTGTTAGTTTAGCATGTGCAATAATCTTGCCATCTAATACACCATTAATATAAATGTTGTTAGAATCATTCATTGTTTCTATATATACTTTTTTAGCATATTCATAATCATTGTTTTCCTCAAAACATTTATTACATAAAGCTAGTGTTGCTTCTATATCCCTCTCTTCCATACTCTTAAATATAACTTCCATATTTTCACACCTCTATTCTTTATAAGTATATCATATTTGTAATATTAAAGACAATATTTTATATTTAAAAGTTAAAATATGTCGGAATTTGTCGAGCACTTTTCTGTACTAAATAAAGTCTAAATTTTATAATAGAATCTTATAGAAACGAGGCTTCTATGAATAAACTTGATGTTAAAAATTATATTGATATTACTAAAGAATGGTTAGAAAATGCTACTCCTAATAGTCATGTAGTTAAAGATTTATCTTATTTTAATCATAATGATATTAAATATTATGTTGATGGTAAGAATGTAGTTTTAGATTATAAAAATAATGAACTTGAAATAGCTATATGGTTAGAGAATACTTTTGGTGGTGAAATATTTATGCTTCCTAGAATAAATAAACCCGATGGGATTAAGACTGCTGATTATTTATGGAATGGCGAATAATGGGATTTAAAAGAAATATTTGGAAGTGGAAAAAATATTTTATATCATGCAATTGAATATCAAGAAAGCAAGCCCCTAATTTTATTTTTGACTTTTCTAATTCTAAACTTAGTATTGCCGAAATTTATGTTAGAGTAGAAAAATTATTTCAATTAAAAAAACTTGATTGGTTAAATACTATTATCGTAAAAAAACATAATAATACTTTATTTATTTTAAAAAAGCAGCCCCTCCGATTAACGGTGGGACCACTTCGTAATTAAATTATATTATATTTATAACTTAATGTCAAATTATTTTATGATTGATTCTAAAGCTAAATTAATCATATCATTAAGTTTTGTTTGTCTATCTTCTGGTGATAATACTACTTTAGAATATTTGGAATCTACTACTGTCATTAAAGTTGTAGCTTCACATTCCATATTATTAGCTACGTGGACTAAACCAAATCCTTCCATTTCTTCACCTAATATTTCATAACTCTTAGGAATACGATTTAATACTCGCTCATAATCAATGTAAGGACCAAATACATCCATTGTTGTAGTCATACCATAATGAATACTCATTTTTAATTCCTTAGCTGTTTCTAATATTGTTTTGTTTAATTCTTTACTGGCTTCTACTACATTGCCAACATAATTATTGTATGTATAGGCAAAATTGGATTCTGAAAAAATATCTTTTGTTAAGATAATCTCTCCAATATCAGCTTTAGGACTTACTGCTCCACATGTTCCTATTCTAATAATTTTTTTAACATTATAAAAATGAATCAGCTCAAAAGCATATATACTAACACTTGGCATTCCCATCCCATGAGCCATAACTGTTACTTTCTTTCCTTTATATTCTCCTGTATACCCGAGCATATTTCTAATACTTGTTACAAGTTTGGCATTACTTAAAAAATTTTCAGCGATATATTTTGCTCGGAGTGGATCTCCTGGCATTATTACTATTGGTGCTATATCAGCATTCGCAGCAATATGAATTGGTGTATCTCCTATAAACATTCTAATCAACTTCCCTCTATTATAATATTAACATTTTTTTTAGGTTTATTAAAGGGGTTCTTGATTATTTTACATTTTTTATAAGTTCTCTGATATTTAGTTCATCTTTTAATTGTTGTTCTCGGTATTCAGCTCTATTTAATTCACTTGATATATCACTAAAATAAAAACCATCATTGTATTTTCTTAAAGCAAATATATTCATTTTGATATCTACTGGTAATTCAATACTTATTATTATTTCATAAAATAAGGGATAGTTTTCTTGATATAATGTTAATAAATCTATATTGTATAAGTAGCTTAAATATATTAAATAACTTCTTAATTTAGAATCACTTTTATCTGTTAAATCACTTATTTTATTATATATTGGGGCATATAATCCATAATTAGGAGTTAATCTAAAATCTGCTATTCTTAAATCTCTTATATCTAAACCTTCTTTATTTAATGATTTTAAATCTTTATCAAAGGAAACTATATGCAATAACTTTATCTTTGTTTTTAATAGTCTTCTTTCTTCTATTATTTCTTCTAATGTTGTACTACTTTCTAAATTGCTTTTTGTTATTACTTTTAATTCTGGTATTTTGGACATAATAATAAGCCTCCCTTTTCTATAAGAGAAGCTTATGCTCGTTCTTGATTATTTATTCATTAATTTTTCTTCTATTCTGATTAATCGATTGTACTTAGCTATTCTTTCGCCTCTAGACATAGAACCAGTTTTAATAAACGGTAAAGATAATCCTACTGCAAAATCAGCGATAAATGTATCTTCTGTTTCACCACTTCGGTGACTTATAATCATTTTATAATTTAATTTTCTTGCTAGTAATATAGTTTTTATCATTTCTGTTACTGTTCCTATTTGATTGGCTTTTAATAAAATCGCATTACCAGCTTTTTTATTGGCGCCTTCTTCTAAATATTTTTTGTTAGTAACAAAATAATCATCTCCTACTAACATAACTTTTTCACCAATTATTTTAGTTAAAACTGCTAGAGATTCAAAATCATCTTCTTCAAATGGATCTTCTATACTTATGATTGGATATTTGTTTACTAAAGTAACGTAATACTTAATTAATTCATCACTTGTTAAGTCTCTTTTATCAATATGATATGTTTTAGTTCCTTTATTATATAATTCACTGGCTGCTACATCTAACGCAATACATATATCTTTTCCTGGAATATACCCTGCTTTATTTATAGCTTCCATAATTAAATCTAATGCTAAAGTGTTATTCTCTAAATTGGGAGCAAATCCACCTTCATCGCCCACTGCAGTACTTAATTTTTGCTCTTTTAAGATACTTTTTAAGGTATGGAATACTTCACTTGCTACTCTTACTCTTTCTTTAATCGTTTTAACAAGAGGTACAATCATAAACTCTTGAATGTCAATATTATTATCAGCATGCGCCCCTCCATTAACAATGTTTATCATTGGTATTGGAATACTTACTTTACCACTACTTAAATATGCATATAATTCTTTATTTTCTACCATTGCACTTGCTTTGAAACAAGCGAGTGATACTGCTAAGCATGCATTAGCACCTAAATTACTTTTATTTTCTGTGCCATCTAAATCTAATAATATTTTATCTATTGTAACTTGCTCTAATTCTTTATTTACTAAATTATCTTTGATGATTGTATTAATATTATTAACTGCTTTTAATACTCCTTTTCCTAAATAACGATTTTTATCATTGTCTCTTAACTCTAATGCTTCTCTAGAACCTGTTGATGCTCCTGATGGGACAGATGCTCTCGCAGTTATACCATTTTCTAAAGTTACTTCAGCTTCAACTGTTGGATTTCCTCTACTATCTAATATTTCTCTTCCTATTATATTTATTATTTTCATTTACTACCACGTCTTTCGTTATTAGTATACCAAACTTTGAGGTTTTTTATCAATAGTTTTGCTCTTTAATTGATTATTTTACATGTATTTTCTTTATTTTGTCAGAAAAAAAGAGTAAATAAAATTTAAAGATAAAATTTAGTATTTTAAGTGAGA
>CANDSI010000135.1 GCA_947388575.1 uncultured Mycoplasma sp. | reverse complement strand
AATATCGCCACTGATAGTTTTTAATTTTAAATCATATTCACCACGAGTATTTTTAATATCTTTATCACCACTTACAGTATCTGCAGTTATATAAGCTTCATTTAGAAGTTTAACTCTAATATCTCCACTTGTACTATTTATAGTTGTATTTCCAAGAATCTCAAACTTATTTAATCTAATATCTCCACTCGTTGTTTCAATACTACCAGAACCTGTAAAATTATCAATTTCAATTTCACCACTTATACTAGCTATTTCCCCGTTTTCAAAACTAGTTATCTCTATATCGCCACTTGTTGTTTTTACTTTTCCTGTTTTTAAATAATCTATATTGATATCGCCACTTACAGATTTAACAGTTCCTGATGTAACATTTTGTAACTTTATATCACCACTTGTTGATGTTATACTATTATCATTTTCTAGAAAATCAATTCTTGATATAATATCGCCACTAACATTATTTATATCAAATTTCCCTTGATAACTTTTTGGTAATTTTATAACTATATTTGATGTATAGCAAAAACCAAAACAAATTATACTTCTTTTTTGGCTAATTTTTAGTACTCCATTACTATTTGTTATTTCAGTATTTTTTTTAGTTTTTTCATTACCATATATCTCAATTGCAATTTCGTTTGTATCACTACTTGTTATTTCAATATCATAACTTTTAACATCTACTTTAACACTATTAATATTTATATCATTATATTTTATTTCATCTACTAGTTTTACATTTTTGCCAAAAAATGATATTTTCCCACTCATACCATATATCATAAATATAATTAATCCTACTACTATACAACTTAGTAATATGATATTTGTTATAATTAATGTACTATTACCTTTCATTTTTTACCTCATTTCTTTCACTTTTTAATAGTATGATTAAAAATATAATCTTTTTAATTAATAAACCCGCTATTAAAATTATCCACGTATATTCCCATCCCGCAATAAAACTATTTATTAAATATACTAAAATTATAATTAAATTAATTATCGAATTTATAAGATTGTTTCTTTTTCTATTTTTACTTTCTTTTTTATTTATCTCTTCAAATGGCTTTGATAAAAAATAATAGACTAAAATAACTGCAATAGAACCCATACTCGCTAGTGAAATAATTGCTATTATACTATCGTGTACTCCCGTACTTTCAAATACTACATCGAGTATACACATTACTATAAATATAACTATGCACATTGAAAATGTTAAAGCTTTATTTTTCTTACTTACACTTTCTATTTTTTCTTCTAAAATAGGATTACTTCCTCTTAAGAATTCATCAGTTGATATTTCAAAAAAATTACATAAAGGAACTATTTTGTCAAAATCAGGATTGGATTCTCCTGTTTCCCACTTACTTATTGTTTGCCTTGAAACATTAAGTACTTGAGCAAGTTCTTCTTGACTCATATTTTTCTTTTTTCTTAACTCATATATCTTTTCACCTGTAGACATATTTTTTCTCACCTCGAAAATAATTCTATTATATTTAGTGGTTGCATTCTACCAACTTCACTTGGAAATGTCGCAACTAATCTTAACATTATTATATAAACTCTTATTTTAAAATAATTATACCAAATAAAAAGAAAAAATTATATACTTTTTCCTTTTTAATTTAATCTAGTTTTAATCCTCTTACAAATCCATATTTTTTATCATGATAGTTTTCTATTTCTTCATATATTCTTTTAGCTTCTTCACTTACTTCATTTATTCTTAAAGGGTTCCCATTTATATCTACTAAAGGAATAACATTTCTTTTTTTAACATCTATCGATACACTATAAGAATCTCTTGGTTTAGTATCACTACTAATGACACATGTTGCATTTTGAAACTTCTCCCATGATGGAAGTGTGCTAATTTTAGCTAGAATTTCACTTTCTTGTTTTGTATATAAATCTTCAAAAGTAATTATACCTCTATTAATTAAAGTTTTAATAACATCACATAAATATTGCATTACAAATTTATCTTTATTACTTTGCAATTCTTTAGCATATACTAATACCATTTGAACAAATTTAAGAGCTAATTTTTCATCTGTAAAACCAAGTTCTAATTCACCTTTGTTTTCTAATACTTTTAAGCCTTCATATACTTCTTTTATATCTTTTAGAGAATGAGTCTGTAACCATATAGCACAAGTATGTAATACACCATCTAGTCTATCAGCGCATAATTTTGGTAATTTGTTTTCTAATATAGGATATCTACTTAAATCTTCTAAATCTTCAATTTCTATCCCATCTGCTTTTAGCATTCTTAATAATTCTTTATCTTGAAATAAATTATCTTTTTTAAACTCTTCACTTGATTCTTGTTTTTCATAATCACCTAGAACATAATCAAAAACATGAGCAAAACATGGAGTTTTTCTATCATGTAGTAAGCTTGCAATAGTAGATTTTTTATCATGCGTAAAATGATAGTTAATTAAAGCCACAATAATACTATGATTAAACCTTGTATATAAAAAACTCGGATTATAAAGCCTTGTATAATCACAACCACAAAATTGACTTCTATACCTTAACATCTTCATTGTGTCTGTGTATAAATATTTTTGTAAAAATAACGGAAAATCATTTTCAATAAATATTTTCAAGTAATCATTAAATGTCATAAAATTCATCTGATAGAAAATTATAGCAAATAAAATTTAAAAAAACAAGGCTATTCCTCATTTTTGAATTTAAGCTCTGGATAATCATCTATATCTAAGCCATTTCTGTTTTCATTATTTTTTTCTACCTTCTAGTAATTTTAATATTTCTTTTTGATTTTTTTCAATCTTTTCTATTTTATTATGTAATTCTTCTAGAATAAGTTCACTTTTTAAATCAGTTCGATAATCATTTTTACTTCTTAAACTATCTCTTTTGGCTTCCCTATTTTGACTCATCATTATAACTGGAGCTTGTAAGGCAGCGATGCAAGATAGTACTAAGTTAAGTAATATAAAAGGATATGGATCTAAATTATCAAGCATATATAAATTTATCATTATCCAGATGATTAGAAAACTACTAAAACCTAAGATAAACGTCCATGAACCAACAAATTTAGTTATTTTATCCGCTATTCTATCACCAAATTTTATATTTTTTTCTTCTTCTTTTAGGGCATCAATACTTATTGGCTCATCAATTAATAAATCTAATAAGTCTTCTTCATCATCAATTGTTATTTCTTTATTATTAAGTAACATTTTGACTATTTCTTTTTTGGTTTTCTTCTTTTCCATAATACTTTAGAACCTTTCTAAATATTTTTTTAAATAATCCCAACAACTCCATTTTTCTGTTAACTCTGTATTTTTATCTTTAATCATTTTAAGTATTTCTTCTTTTGATATCCATTTTATATCTTGAACTTCTTCTAAATCTAATTTAATATTTTTGATATCTAAATCTTTTTTTACTATATAAAACTCATTAAAATGATTATTTATAATATCTTTTTGTTCATTATGAGAAATTGTACTTCCTATAAATAATAAATCTTTTTCCGTTATATCGATTCCTATTTCTTCTTTAGTTTCTCTTATAACAGCTTGAAACCCAAATTCGCCAGCATCTACATGACCACCTGCGGTTATATCCCATTTATCAGGCCATAACTTTTTATTACTACTTCTTTGCTGAATTAATACTTCATTTTTAGAATTAATAATAAAAACTACAGCAGCTTTGTGATATAATCCTTTTTTGTGACACTCTTCACGACTAGCAATTTCACCAGTAAATTCTCCCATTTCATTTAATACATCAAAATTTTCCATAATATTTTCTCCTAAAAATATTATATCATATATTATAATCTTTTTAAATATTTCATCCCTTTTTTAGCTTGACTCTTTTCATCATGATGTTTTATTTTATATACTTTACCATTCATTAAAAAATTAGAACCTGTTTGATGAAAATCAAATTTGATATTGAATCTTTTGCAATCTAAATATATTTTCTTAATCCACTCAAAATCACAAATACGGGCATTATCATAAGATTCTCCACCTACAGATACTTCATTTACTTTTCCTGTTTTTAAATACCTTTTTAAATCAACATATTCTAAAATAGGAGATACTAATATTGCTTTTCTTTTTGATGGTATTTCTAGTAATATAGG
>CANDSI010000134.1 GCA_947388575.1 uncultured Mycoplasma sp. | reverse complement strand
CTATTATTTCAAGAGAAACTTGGGATAAAGTACACGAAATTCTATCAAAAAGAAAAGGTAAATCAATGTTAGAGGGAAAACAACACTCCGAAAGCTATAGTATGAGATATGCTTTTAGCAGCAAGATAGTATGTAGCTTTTGTGGTAATAACTACGTAAGACGAGCAAGTGGAAAAAACAAAGAGGGAAAATCTACTATATACTGGGGTTGTTGTAAAAAGGTAGATAAAAGCGAGTGCAACGACTCTAAATATATAAGAGAAGATGTCTTACAAAATATCTTTATTCAAGTATATAATTCTATGGTAGATAATAAGCACAAAACAAAAGATAAACTTTTACAAGCTATAAAATCGGTTGTATGTGAAAATGATACAAAGATTAAAATTGAAAAGTTAGAAATTCAAGAGAATAATATTCGTGAAAAATTATCTAATCTTCTTGATTTAAAACTTGATAATTATATAGATAAAGAGGTCTATATTGAAAAAGAAAAAGAGTTAAAAACTCAATTAGAAGATATTTTACAAAAAAAGGCAGAATATGAAAATCTTGATAACGAAAAGCACTCTTTAGCTAAACGTATAAAAGAAATAGAAAAAGTATTAAATGCTCCTATTAAATTAAAAGAATTTGATAGAGATACTTTTGATAGTATCGTAGAAAAAATAATTATTGGTGAAGTAGATAGCACAGGAAACAAAAACAATAATGTTATAAGATTTATTTTAAAAACTGGTGTTGGATATAGAACTTTAATAGCTAATTTAAAAAATAATAATAACGGAAATAACAACGTGTCATTAGAACAAGGAAACAGGGTTAAATATTTTGTCAAAACAAAATATAGCTAAAAAAACACAAAGAAAGGAGCTGTGATTTATATACCTAGTTTAGGCTACTCATTCCATTTAAGCAATGATAAAAACAAGAAAAATAGTAGTAAAGCAAGTGCAAAATCTAATTTAAGTGGTACAACATCTAATAGCAATAATGCTATCCAAAATGCAGCAGGATTATCAAAATGTGACAATCATAATTGTAGAAAGTATGATGATAGAGAGTATGATATTGAAATTATTAGAGGCTCTAACTCAATTGTTAATGATGTTAAAAAATTATATAAGGATGAGTTTGAAGAATCAAGAATTGAATATAATAATAAACAAATTCGTGATGATAGAAAGATAAAAGACTATTTCACTCATGTTAGTAATAACACAAAAAAGGATTTAGCTTGTGAGATAATTATTGAACTTGGTGATATGGAATTTTGGAATACAAAAGATATGGACTATAAAAAGAAAATGACTAATGTATTCAAAGAACAAGTTAAAGATTTAGAAACTCTTACACCTAATTTTAAGATAGCAAGTGCTATAATTCATTATGATGAAACAAGTCCACATCTTCATATAATTGGTGTTCCAATCAAATTTAAAAACAAGTATGGTATGTCTAAACAAGTTGGAAAATCTGATGTCTTTACTAAAGAAACTTTAACAAAAATTCAAGACAAAATAAGAGTTCTTTGTATGGAATCTTTTAATAAAGAATATCACACTAATTATAAGTTAAAACCTAAATTAAAAGGTCGAAATCGTGATTATCATATTTCAGAAATGGGAAATTATCAAAAGATGAAAAAGTCTATTGAGATTCACCAAAACACATTAAATAAAGCAAAAGATAAAACTGATAATTTAAAAAATAGTACAAAAGAAATTAGAGATATACTTGAAAATTTAAAGTCAAAAGGTTTAATTAAAAATCAATTAGTTTTAGATGTTGTCGATAGAGATAAGGCAATTGTTTTTATTGATTTATTAGATAAAACTATTATGGAATATGAAAGCATTCAAGAGTTAACTGTTATTCTAAAAGAAGTAGAAAGTGAACTTCTTAACAATCGTGATCGAATTAGATTGTTATTAAAAAACAATGAAGAACTTAATTCTGAGGTTGATAGTTTGAAAGATAATATCAAATCTAAAGATGAAAAAATCAATGACTTACAAGAAGAAAATAGTCTATTAAAATCATCTTTAGAACATCTTAAAAATTTGATTTACAATCTTGTTAAATTTCTTATGGATAGAATTTATAGAAATAAAGATAAGGAAAAATATATGGAATTTGCTAAAGAATTATATGAACATGGTGCTTTAGAAAATGATGATTTTAAGCTACTTCAAGACAATAGAAATGAAAATAATAAAAATAAATCTGTAATAGAAAAAGATGATATTGAGCATTAATGCTTTTTATCATCTTTATTTTTAAATTAGTCCTTTGTTGAAATAAAACATCCAATTTGTTTTGGGATATGGATAATTCCTTCCTCATCTTTATCTTTAGCAAAGTGTTCCGCTAATCCTTTGAATTGATTTTTATCTAAATTTTGCATTACAACACTAGTAAATATCCATTCAACTAATACATTTTCATCAGATATCTCTATTGAATCTATATATTCACACATTTCAATATTATTAAATTTCTTCTCTAATACTTCTTTTCCATTTTTTAATGTAAAAGACCAATCTTCTATATTAAAATAATCCATATTTGAGTTGAAATTTTTGAATTTCTGATTTAAGTATTTTTGAAAACCATTAGTACCTAATGTTGAAGCATAAAATACTCCATTATGTTTTAAAACTCGATAAACTTCTTCAATAGCTTTATCTATATCAGGAACATGATAAAGCATATGATTAGCAATTACGATATCAAAAGATTCATCTTGATAAGGAATATCTTGTATATCAATTTGCTCAACTTGAACATTATTATGTCCTTGATGCTTTTGTTTAACTATATTGCACATACCCTCAGAAAAGTCTGAAATTACTAATTCAACATTTGGTGGTAATTCCCCATATTTCTCATCCCATATAATACCATTACCACAACCTAACTCTAATATTTTACAACCATCAAATATTTTATATTTATCAAACATCCAATTTCTAAAACCATATTTATTAGTGCTGTATTTATCATGGAAATTCTGCCTTTTTTTAAATTTACTATCATCCTTATATTGCACAATAACATCATCTTTATTATTCATTTCCGACATAAAACGTTCTCCTTATTTATATCTCATTTTCTTTTAAGTATTCAATTATTTCAATAAAGTTTTTATCATCTTCATACTTACTTCTATCAAATTCAATCCATGCATTAGATATACTTTTTTCACTATCTAATACTTTTCTAACGCTAGAATTATTAATAATTGGATTGTTAGGCTGATTATTTAAATCAAAGCATCCTTCTTGATCATACAACTTCATTTGAATATCACATTCTAATTTATCGCAATGATAAGCAAATTTTGCTTCTTCTGTTTTTCTTTCATTATATTCATCTAATAATGCTGATATTTCATCTCTTCCAAGAAAATCTTTTAATATAAAGTCTGTTGCGGCTTTACCCTTAATTAGTTTTTCTTCTCGTGTAGTTTCAAAGAATGCTAAATCTCCAATTTCTATTTCTTCTAGTTCATGAACTGCTAACATATAAATAACTTTCATAATATCTAATTTATATCCAAATTGATAATAAATGGATAGGGCTAACATTTGAACACCATATATGTGTTCTGCAACACTTTCTATTCTTTCTCTTTTAGCATTCCAAACAACAGGACCTGTTCTGATAGTATCTTTTAATTTAGTGCATAATTTATAATATCTAATTGCAACTTCAATATTTTGCTTCATAGTTAATCTCCTCCTAAAATAAAACCATACCTTCACCTAAATCGGCACTTGATCTAGTTTTAAATCCAAACTTTTCATAAAAATTTTCTTTTCCTTTAGAGGCACCTAAATATGTTCTTAAATTAGGATTTACTTTTTTATATTCATCTATTTTTGTTAAAAGAGCATTCATAATTTTAGTCCCAATTTTTTGTCCTTGATATTCAGGAATAACCATAATATCTTGAATATAGAGAAAGATTGTTTTATCTCCAATTATTCTTCCATATCCAATAATTTTATTATCATCATAAATACTAACTGAATATAAAGTGTTATTTAATGCTTCTTCTACAACTTTAACATCTCTAGTACCCCAACCAACTCTATCTGTTAAATAATTAAAATCATTTGCTGATATTTTATTATTTTTTATACTTACCATATTTTTTCTCCTTAAAACAATAATATTTTATAAATAAATTGAA
>CANDSI010000133.1 GCA_947388575.1 uncultured Mycoplasma sp. | reverse complement strand
TTTGATTGTGGAACTATTACTGGTGTTGAAGTTTATGATTTATTAAATGATAAAGATGGTGCGGTTATTGAATCTTTACAAGAACGTATTTTAGGTAGATATACTGCTAAGAAAGTGTTAGACCCTAATACAAAAGAAGTAATCGTTGATAAAGATGAAATGATAACCGAAAATATTGCAGCTAAAATTGTTAAAGCTGGTGTTAAGAAAGTAGAAATTAGAAGTGTTTTAACTTGTAAAACTAAAAATGGTGTATGTCAAAAATGTTATGGACGTAACCTTGCAACTGGTAACTTAGTTGAAACAGGAGAAGCTGTTGGTATTATGGCAGCACAATCAATTGGTGAACCAGGTACTCAGCTTACAATGCGTACATTCCATACCGGTGGTGTTGCTGGTGGAGACGATATTACTCAAGGTCTTCCTCGTGTTGAAGAATTATTTGAAGCACGTACTCCTAAATTTAAAGCAACTGTATCTGAGATTAATGGTAAAGTAATTCATATCGAAGACCAAGGTGGTAAACATAAAGTTGTGGTAGAAAATGAAGCGGGTGTTCGTGAACATATCACTAATTACAATACAAAACTTCGTGTTGAAGAAGGAGATATGGTTGTTGCAGGACAAAAGCTTACTGAAGGCTCTATTGCACCAAAAGAATTACTTGCAGTTACTGACCCTCTTACAGCAGAAGAATATATCTTAAAAGAAATTCAAGCAGTTTATAAATTACAAGGTGTTGATATTAATGATAAGCACGTTGAAATTATTGTTAAACGTATGATTAATAAAGTTAGAATTGTTGATGCTGGAGATACAGAATTTGTAGAAGGTTTATCTGTTTCATTACATGACTTTACAGAAGGTAATAAACCAGTAATTCTTCGAGGTGGCGTACCTGCGACTGGTAGACCAATTATGCTTGGTATTACTAAATCTTCTTTAGAGACAGATAGTTACTTATCAGCTGCTTCATTCCAAGAAACTACAAGAGTTTTAACAGATGCAGCGATTAAAGGTAAAGTTGACTACTTAAGAGGTTTAAAAGAAAATGTTATTATTGGTAAACTTATTCCGGCTGGAACAGGTGCTCGTGAATATAGTGATATTGATTTATACCTTGAAAAAGAATTTATGGATGATGATGCTTCAGAATTCTTAGAAGATAAATTGTTAGAAGATGGAGAAACAATAGACGAAATAGAGAATGATAATATATCTGATACAGAAGTAGAAGAAACTACTGAAGTTTTAGAAAAAGAAGTTGTTCTTGATGTTTTAGAAGATATTCCAGAAACAGAAGAAAGTGAATAATAGTAGCTTTCTTTTTTATTTTATGATATTATTTAAGTATGAAAAGTAATTGTATTTGAATAAGGAGTTTTTGATCATGAAGATTTATCAAGAAGGAATGCTTTGTAAACATTTTAAAGGAAAAGATTTATTAGAGAAAAACATTTATAGAATTGTTAAATTAGGTGTTGAAGGAAAAGATATTAACGAAGAAGATATTACTTATTCTGGCGATGGAATTTTAAGTGAAGCTCACGATTTAGTTATTTATGCGAGTATATTTCAAAATAATAAACTGTTTGCTAGAGAATATAGCGATATCAGTTCTTCTTTATCAGAAGAAAAATCTTTAGAATTTGGACAAATTATAAAAGTCCAACCTTTAACTGGTGAAGAAGTAATGATAATAAATGATCCTTCGTTTGTTGAAGCTAAGCTAAAAGCAGTTGCTGAAAAATTTAATAAATCATTGTAATTTAAGAGAGTATGGTAGCTTTCTTTTTTATTTTATGTTATAATTTAATAATAGGGAAGGTGAATTATATGTATCAAACTAATGATATAGAAAATGGTATTACAATTAAAGATTGTTTTAAAAATTTAGCAGAGTTAGCTTGGGAGACTAGAGAATTAGATGAAGAGTTGGCTAATAGATTTTTTGATATTTTAGTAGAATGTTTAGGAATTGATTTTAGGTTGAGCTTTTTAATAGATAAAGAGCTAGCGCCTAATGGAAATACTGCAACTTTGATATTAAATAATTTTAGGAATGTATCAGCTTGTATTAGTAGTATTGATTCATTATTTAGTAATTTTTCTTACATGGTAAAAGATAGAAGATTTAGTCATGAATATATGGAATATTTACAATCTAGAAAGAATGTTTTATTAGAATTAATAGCTTACCAAAATAATGTTGTTAGTAAAAATAATAATGCTGAAGAAATGTTTAAGCTTACTATTTTAAATAATGATATTACTTTAATTGATGCAAGATTAGCTTTAGTAAGTGAAAATTTAGACAATAGAGGAAGATAATTTAGAAAGTTTGTAGCTTTCTTTTTTATTTTATGTTATTATAATTGTGCTTGGGGGGATAAAATATGAAGTTAAGTGAATTGATAAGTATTGAAGAAAAAATAGAAATAAGTTTTATTGCTTTAGCTAAACTAGAAGCAAGTGGATTAAATGCTAGCTTTGAATATGAAGAAATGTTTAAAACTGTGTACGATTTAGTTTCAAAAGAAAAAAATCTTTTAGGGTCTTTAACAAATGAAGAAATTATATCTTTTAGAAAGCAAGTTAGTAAATTTTGTAATAAAAGTGAAACCTCTATATCTCTAGGCTATCTTACTAATTCTATTTATCAAAGATTATTTAACATTTTTAATACTTTATTTGGTAGTGATGCTTATGATTATGCAAGTTATTTACGCTATGATTTAAATCAAATTATCTTTTCATTTTTACATTATTTAATTAATAATCCTGCTTATGAGGATATAAAAAGAGATTTGATATTTTATAAATATAACTTAATATATATGAATTACCTAAGTGAAGAAGATTTTTTACAAACTAAAGATATATATACTATAAGAATTGAATCTAAGAGTTATAAGAATGATTTTAATCCAGATTTAATATTTGTTGATAAATCAATTCTTATATTAGAAGGTAGAGAATTTGCAGATTTTATAGAAAAATATGGTTTTGATATTAAAGATAATAATAATCACTTTGCTTTGGTGTTATTATCTATATTAGAATTGCTAGCAAGATTAGTGCTTAGTGAAGATGAAATATTACATTATTTACAACAAGATTTTAATTATTTACTTGAGGATGATGGCATTACTTTGGAAGTTAAGAGCTTAATTCAAGAAATGTTAATAATTTTAGAGCAATTAAAGTCCAATATTAATGTTGCTAGATAAGGTATTGTTTGTTTACAATAAATTTTTAAAAAATTATAATTTAAAAATAATTCTTGCATATAATGATAATATGTTATATAATTTAGACATACAAGCGATGAAGGACTTGGCAAATCTGGAGCTATATAAAAAATAAAGGTGATTTCTCTAGAAGAAATAAGTAGGGTGGAACCGCGGATTTTAATTCGTCCCTATTTATTTCTTTTAGAGTTTTTTATTTAGGAGGAGAAGAAAATGGAAAAAGTAACACAAGATACAATAGTGAATTATTGTAAACAATATGGTTTTATATTTCAAGGAAGTGAGATTTATGGAGGACTTGCTAATACTTGGGATTATGGACCTCTTGGAAGAGAGTTAAAAGAAAATATTAGACGAGCTTGGTGGAAAAAGTTTATGCAAGAAAATCCTTATAATTATGGACTTGATAGTGCTATTTTAATGAATCCTGAGGTATGGGTAGCTAGTGGACATGTAACTAATTTTAATGATCCATTAATAGATTGTAAAGATTGTAAAAGTAGACATAGAGCAGATAAATTAATTGAAGAGTTTACAAATGGTATGGAAACTGGAGATGGATGGAGTAATGAAAAATTAGAGAACTATATTATTACTAATGAAATTAAATGTCCTAAATGTGGTAAACAAGATTTTACTTCAATTCGTAAATTTAATTTGCTTTTTGAGACTTCTATGGGAGTTACAGAAGATTCTAAATCAAGTGTATATTTAAGGGGAGAAACAGCACAAGGAATATTTGTTAATTTCTTAAATGTTCAAAGAAGTATGAGACTTAAAGTACCTTTTGGTATTTGTCAAACTGGTAAAAGTTTTAGAAATGAAATTACACCAGGAAACTTTATTTTTAGAACTAGAGAATTTGAACAAATGGAATTAGAATTCTTTTGTAAACCAGGTGAAGATTTAGAATGGTTTGGTTATTGGAAAAATTACTGCTTGGATTTCTTAAAGAGTTTAGGTTTAAAAAAAGAAAATTTAAGATATCGTGATCATGCAAAAGAAGA
>CANDSI010000132.1 GCA_947388575.1 uncultured Mycoplasma sp. | reverse complement strand
GCATACAAATATATGCAATTCTCTAATAGAAAGTAATTTCCTATTAGATAAAAAACAACATCGAGAAATTCCCAAAAAGATTTTCTTGGGTGTTGTCTGATAGTGAATATAAAAACTTGAGGTCAAAAATTTTGACCTCAAGTTTGAACAACAATTATGGTGGAAGAAGATCTAATCCTAGAGTTTTTACAGAAGAAGGAATCATAATGCTTGCCACAATTTTAAAGTCCCCTGTTGCAATTGAAGTAAGCATAAATATTATGGATACTTTTATAGCCATGCGTCATTTTCTAAACAATAATCATGACATTTTAAAAAACATCATTCATCTAAATAATAAAATAGATAATAACACAAAAAATATTAATACTTTAAAAAAAAGAATAGATAGTATAATAAAGGAAATAAATATAAATAAAACTGAAAAGAAAGAATATTTATTTATTGATGGTGAAGTATATGATTCATATTCTTTTATAATTGATATATTAAAGAAAGTCCAAAATAGTATTATTTTAATTGATGGTTACGCTGATAAAAGTATTTTAGACATTATCAAAGATTTATCAATTAATATAATTTTAATAACTAAATCAAAATCTTTATTAAAACCATTAGATTTAGAAAAATATAATAAGCAATATAATAATTTGAAAATAATTTATAGTGATATTTTTCATGATAGATTCATTATAAATGATAATAAAGATATTTACCATTTAGGTACTAGTATAAATCATGCTGGAAATAAAATTTTTGCGATTAATAAATTAGAAGACAAAGAAATAAAAAATACTTTAATAAATAAAGTAAATTCTATTCTTTAATATTTAATTTTTTATTAATAATCATACTAAAGATATAAGCTATGGCAAGAAGTATAAAAACTTTAATTAAATAAGTTGGATGTTTTAAACTTTCTACTAAGCTTACTCCTACAAAGCCCCAAAAATATACTAAGAACGATTTACCAATCATAAGCGCTATAATAAATTTTTTATAACTCATTTTCGATAAACCACAAGCAATATTAACTAAAAAAGCTGGAGTAAAAGGTATTGCAATAATAGTAGTTAATTGCTCAAATTTTAAACTAGTTATTTTATTCATTGTTTTAGTACTAAGTAACCCTCTACTCTTAAGTCTTTTATACCACCAAGTTTGAACTTTTTTTCTAAATAAGAAAAAAGAAATAGAGCATCCAACACAAGTAAAGAACCAAGAAATAATAAAGCCCAGAATATTACCAAAAGCCAAAAAATTAAGTGTAATAAAAACAAATAATGGTAGTATGGGAACCATTGATTCAATAGTAATTAAAAAACACCCTACTATTGGTCCCCAAATGCCAAGGCTTTGTAACATTGTATCTAAAAATGTATCTATTGCTTCAAACATAATAATCACATTAATATTATAATATAAAATACTCTAATTTAAACATTTAATTAACTAATTTGACAAAAAAACATAGTTTATTTACTATGTTTTACTTTGTAATATATTGAATAATAACTGGTGCAAGTATTATAAGAAGCATAATTGGTACAAAAAATAAAACACTAATTACACTTACTTTAGTTGGAAGCTTTGCTATTTCTGCTCTCACATCTAGCATTTGTTTATTTCTTAAATACTCAATTTGATTATATATAGAATCCACCATACTATTACCAAAAGTATTAGATTGAATCATATTTAAAATAGTATTATTAATTGTATCACTAGGAATTCTTTTTTTCATAGATTCCAAAGCTTCATTCAAACTTTTACCAAGTCTAACTTCTGCTAAAGTTTTTTTAAATTCATTTGATATTTCCGAATCAACATTTTCTGTAGTTAAAATTAATGCTTGTCTTAAGTTTCTTCCACTCTCTAGTGTTAGAACAAAAACTTCAAAGAAGAATAAAGCTTCTTTTTCTAATGATTTACCTCTTATTTTAGCTTGATAATCAAGTACTAAATATTCCATCAAATAATAAAATACAAGTGATAGAATAGGAGCTAGAATATAACCTATTTTAGAAAAGATAAATATTAAAATAAACATTACAATCATTACAATTAATCTTATATTAAGAAATTGAACAGCATCTAATCTCTGATTTAAACCTAATAATTTAATTTTACTATTTATTTTATCAATAGTCTTTTTTCGATATATTTTATTAGCTATAGTTTGTTTCATATTTTCACCTCAAGTACTTTACGAATTATAAATATATACAAAATATATAATAGCAAAGTTATAAATAAAACTATTATACCTATTGAAGATGAAATTAAAGGTTTAAAAAAGCTAGGATTTAACATAAATATCATTGTTACAAATAGAAATGGTAAAGCTGCTAATAATTTAAATACAAATCTACTTGAAGCAGTTAAACTACGAAGTTCATTTTTTAAGTTTTTCTTTTGGAAAATAGATTTTTCAATTAAAGAGAAAACTCTAACAATATCTCCTCCTGTTTTATTAAGAAGTGCAAGTGAAGTAGTTATATATTTCGCATCTTCCAATTTAACTCTTTCATAAAAACGATTAAAAACAATATCCAATTCTAAGCCATAAGTTATATCTAAATATATTTTTTTAAATTCATCTTGGATTGGCCCATCCAAAGTATCTTTAACAATAGCAGCAGCTTGCATAATATTCTTACCACTATTAAAAGCATTATTCATAATTATTATCGCTTTAAGTAAATCATCTTCTATTTTCTTTCGCCTACGAGCATTTTCTATACCTAAATAAACATCTGGCAAAAAGAAACTAATTATAATAACAATTAAAACCAACATAAAATCTAATTTTATTGCTTGAAAAGCTAAAGAGAAACTTGCTAGAACAAAAACTAATAATCCTAAAAGAATTTTAATCGAAATATAATCTATTCCTTCTTTTTTAAGTCTATCTTCATAAATAATATATTTATTATAACGTTCCCCATATTTACTAATTAATTCTGATTTTCTAATAATATTAGATACTTTTTTTATTATAATCCAGAATACTTTATTAATAGTATCAAATAAAGAAGGTTCATAAGTATTAACTGAATCTATAGCAAAAGGAGCTAATCTTTTTTCTAATTGAACTCCATGATAAAGACGAAGTAAATAAAGAATTACTCCAATTATTAATAAAACAATAAAAATTTGTAACAATAATACTCCGTCCATAATATTTATTCTTCCTTACTTTTATACCCTTCATATTTTCCTTGGAAATAAAGAGTTGTTTTTTTACTTTCTTCTTTTTCTTCTTTAATATCTTCCTTTTTTGTCTTAGTTGTTTTAGTTTTAGATTTATTATTTACAGATTCGAATATATCTTCTATTGAATCAGCACCTCTAGCTTTAATTTTTTTATAAACTTTAGGTATGCCATTATGAAGAGTAAACTCTCCATCTACTTCTCCATTTTCTGTAAGTCCACTTTGTTTAAAAGTGAATATTTCTTTTAATTTAATTTCTCCATCAACAATACCATCAAGTTCACATATTGAAGTGACTTTTCTTTTACCATCACTCATTCTCTCAATATTAACAATTAAATCTATAGCACTAACAATATATTCTCTTACGGCTTTAATAGGAATTTCTAAGCCACCCATAATAACCATAGTTTCAAGTCTATTAAGTGCATCAAGTGCTCCATTCGCATGAAGTGTTGTAAGAGAACCATCATGTCCTGTATTCATCGCTTGTAACATATCAAAAGCTTCTTTACCTCTTACCTCTCCTACTACAATTCTATCTGGTCTCATACGAAGTGAATTAATAACTAAATCGCGAATTGTAACTTCACTACCAGAATCATAATTCATATTCCTTGTTTCCAAAGATATTACATGATTTTGATTTAATTTAAGTTCAGCAGCATCTTCAATTGTAATAATTCTTTCACTATCTCCAATAAAACCACTTAAAACATTTAAAAGTGTTGTTTTACCAGAGCCAGTTCCACCACAAATAATCATATTACATTTACCTCTAACGGCAGCATCTAAAAATCTTGCCATATATGGTGTAAGAGTTCCAATTCTAATTAATTCATCAATATTTGACATTGAATCTTTAAACTTTCTAATAGTTACTACTGGACCTTTAGTTGATAAAGGTGGAATAACTGCATTAATTCTTGAACCATCAAGAAGTCTTGAGTCAACCATAGGATTATTAGTATCAATAGTTCTGCCAAGTGGTCCAATAAGTCTTTGAACAGTTCTAATAATATGTTCGTCGTTAATGAAAGAAACACTAT
>CANDSI010000131.1 GCA_947388575.1 uncultured Mycoplasma sp. | reverse complement strand
CTTTTCTCCTATCACATATAATTTATCTTTAAGTTTATAATATTCTTTTATAAATGTTATTAAATCGCTAGAATTTAAATTAACTAAAGAACTATCACTAATAGGTTTTTGATTTCCATTAAAACCTCTAAGTTGTCTTGTATTATCAGCATAATAAATAGTTATATCTTCGGTTATTAAATTTTTAATTACTTTATTTCTATATTTACAAGCTCCCATTATCCATAAACTACGTTCAAATAAAGTCCGATTATTATTTTTAAATGAGCACCAAAATTCTTTATTGATATATAATAAAATATTCATTTCTTAACCCTCCATTTCATATCAAATCTTTCATTTTTCTTTGTCTTATTCTTTCAAAAACACAACTAAGACTATCTTTTAAACTCATAGACATATTATATTCTAACACTTGTATTCCACAATTTTTAGCACTTATTAAATTATCACGATTATCATCTACAAATAATACTTGAGAAGCCCTAATATGTAACAGTTCTATAGCTTTCAAATAAAAGCATTTATTTGGTTTATCATATCCTAAATAATAAGAATTAATTACATTTTCTAAAGAAATATATCTAAGAATACCAACCTGTTCTAATGAGGAATTTAAATAAGGAGTATTATTTGTCCATAAAGAGATATCAAATCCATTGTTATATAACATTTTTAAAACATCTAAAGTCTCACTATTTAATACATAGATTTTTCTAGTTATATCTTCCATTTTACTTCTAGCATATTCTAAAAACTCTTTATCTTTTGGATCAACTTCTTTTATACCCATATATTTTTGATAAAATAAAAGTAAGTTTTGCTCATAGGTTGATAAAAAACTTAAATCTCTATATGCTAAAACACCACCTAAATCAAAAGCAACAAGTTTTATTTCATCTGATTCTAAACCACTAAAATTAGGCATTTATAATCTCTCCTTTTTCACCATTTTAATATAACAAAGTATTTTATATCAAAAAATTTGCAACTTTGTTACCTTTATGCTATAATACATCATTATGAAAAAAGAAAATGTTATAAAATTATTAAAAAACCGTCAAGTTTCTTATAAAGAACTAGCGAATATTACTGGTTATCATGAAAAATCTCTTATAAGACTTAACAAAGAAATAAAGAATAATACCATCAGTGTAATTCATGGTAACAAAGGTAAAAAGCCCCATAACTATATTGATAATGAAACTAAAGAGAAACTAATAGATAATTATAAAAAGAACAATTATAAATCTATTAAAAGCTATTATAATAAGCTAAAAGGAAAATATAGTTATTCTTTTCTATGCAAATTACTACCTAAAAATAATAATGAAAAAACTTTTCTATTAAAAAGAAAAGCTATAAAACATAATATGATTCAATTTAATAACATCAGATATAAAATATTAAATGCTAATATAAAACGACTAAGCATAGTTTTTTTAGAGCCAAACTTAGAATATATAATTTATAATAACGAAAGATATAACATTGAGCCTACTATAAAACTTAAATCTAAAAAAGGATTATCAAAATACAACTAAAAAGCATCATAACTGACGCTTTTTATCTTGGTATTTTTAAGTTCATTCCTATACTTAACATAGTATTATTAAGATTATTAGCTTCTCTAATAGCATTAACCGTTGTATTATATTTTCTAGCAATACCATATAAAGTATCGCCCGGTACTACTATATGTGTAACATAATTTATATTACTAGTTGGAATTATAAGTCTTTCTCCTATTGATAAAAGATTAGAAGTTTTATTATTAGCTCGTTTTAACTCGTCAACTGAAATATTAAATTTCTTAGCAATACTATAAAGTGAGTCCCCAGATTTAACAATATAAGTATCTGCTGGTATATTAGCACTTTCACCCACTTTTAACTGTTGACCTATACTGAGTAAATTACTAGATAAATTATTGAGAGCCTTAAGTTCATTAACACTCATTCCATACATATTAGCTATTTTATACAATGAATCGCCTGGTTTAACAATATAAATATTATCATTTGAAGTAGTATCCTTTTTAGGAATAGTTAAAATCATACCAATACTTAAATTATTATTTGATAAATTATTAGCTCGTTTTAAATCATCTACACTTATTCCAAATTCTCTAGCTATAGCATATAAACTATCACCTTTTTTAACCACATATTTATCAGTTGGCATAGGCGTTGCACTACCTGTTCCACCAGTTGGCGGTGTATAAGGAACTCCTACATAACCTGCTAAAGCTTTAACAACAGCTTCTGTTAAATCTTGCCAATTATTTTTAAGTTGTGATACGTCATCACCAGTTGAATCAGCAAAACCATATTCCACAATAATAGTTTCATTATTAGGTGTATTACGAAGCATATAATAATAATCTTTACTTGAATCACTAGGAAGTCTTCTTTGATAATTTTTTCTAATTATTTGCCCTTCTTGGGCTATGCTGTTTAAAATTTTTTCAGAAAGAGTGTCATTGTTACGCAAAGCATATATGACTTCAGCGCCTTCGGCACCTCCCGCATTTTCTGGTTGTGATTAAATTGTGTAAAAAAAATTCATTTTTTTCTTGATTTTCCCTTTGGCCCATAAGGGTTTCTAGGTGATTCCGTTTCTTTATATTTGAAGGAATCTTTTTTTATTAAATTAAATTTATAATATATTTCTATATTCCTGTACTGATCTATTTCTATTCTATCTATTACTGCAAATAGTAAATCTCTCGTTGGTTTATCTACATTCAGTAGCTCTTTAATTTTATCAGTATAATCTGGAACTTTTTTTACCTTTGTTTTTACTTTTAACTGATTATTCTCAAGTTTTGTAATCTTCTTTTTAACTAAGTCAATATTTTTATGAACTGGTTTACTAACAATATCATAAGATGCCTCTGTTAATCTTCCCACCTCTAACATATTAACATAATTTTGAATTTTCTTTGATAATTTGTCTAACTCATTATATGCATCTGCTAGTTCATCTGCTTCAGTTTTATTTTCTTCAGTTAAGGAATTAGCTACTTTTTTATTGATAGAATCTAAATTAATTTCATTAATATATGCTTTTAAAGTTTTAGTTACTCTTTTTAGTAATTGCTCTTCTAAATAATTATAAGGAAAAAAATGGGGTTCACACAATCTTCTTTTTGGATCTCTTGAATACTTATTACAATTAACTGACCAATAATCATGATTTTTTCTATATGATACAGTTAAATAATTCCCACATTCTTTACAATATATTAAATTTTCAAATAATCTTTTTTCTCTATCATTTTTAACACTTGGTATTTCATTAGATGTAGTTTGAATTGAATTAAAAGTATCCTTATCAACTAAAGCTTCATGAGTATTCTCTACTACTATCCATAAGCTTTTATCCAATGTAATCTTTTTTTCACTTTTATAGCTAACTTTGGTTTGAACATTTTGTACCATATCTCCAGTATACATTCTATTTTTCAAAATTTTACGAACTGATGATATTGTCCATTGATCATTACACTTACATCGTTTAGATAATTTAGTTCCCTTATATTTACTTGGTGTTGGAATATTCATATCATTAAGTCTTGTAACAATCTCTGAAATACCTACATCTTCTGAACTCCATCTAAATATATCTCTTACTATTGGTGCTGTTTCTGGATTAGGTATTAAATGTCCTTTATCTTCTGGATCTCTCATATAACCAAAGCAAGGTAAGCTCCCAACAAATTTTCCATTTTTTCTTTTTTCATTTAATACATTTCTAATTTTAACAGAGTTTTGCTTACTATAATAATCATTACAAGCAAATATAAATGTTGATGAATCATTACTAGCTTGATCTTTAAAACTGTCATAAGACTCTAATATAGAAATAAATCTTATATTATTTTCTGGGAAAAATGTTTCAATATAATAGCCAGTCATAACATGATCTCTACCTAATCTAGATAAATCCTTAACTATGACACAGTTAATTTTTTTATTATTTATATCTTCTAACATTTTTTGAAATCCAGGTCTTTCAAAATCAGTGCCAGAATATCCATCATCGACATACTCTTTAACTAAATTAAAATTATTATTTTTAACATAACCTCTTAATAATTCTTTTTGATTAATTACACTTTCACTATCAGATTCATATTTTTTATCTTTATCTTCTTGAGATAATCTTATGTAGATTCCTACATTGAAATCTACACCAGTTAAGTAAGTATTATACATTTATCCTCCTTTTCTTCTTTTATTATCTCTTCAATTAGATATTTTAAAATAAGATCTT
>CANDSI010000130.1 GCA_947388575.1 uncultured Mycoplasma sp. | reverse complement strand
GGATCTCCAGTTATACGCATAATTGTTATTTTAGGATTTAAATATTCTAATTGTTTACAAACAATGTCGATATATTCTTCCTTAGATAATATATGGAAAGGTTCTTTTTGATAAATTTCAGCTAATTTTGTATTTTTTGTTATATATAACATATGAATTTTTAAACCATCTATATTTAAATTATTTAGATATTTAACTGTTTCTATCATCATTTCTTTTGTTTCATAAGGTAAACCATTTATAATATGAACAACTGTAAATATATTTCTTTCTTTTAATTTCTTTATAGCATTTTCAAAATTTTGTAAATTATGACCGCGATTAATGAATTCTAAAGTTTTATTATGCATTGATTGAAGGCCTATTTCAACCATTAAGAAAGTTTGTTTATTAATCTCACTTAAATAATCTAATATTTCATCTGTTAGACAATCACTACGAGTAGCAATATCTAAACCTATAATATTAGGAAGTTTTAAAGCTTCTTCATATTTTTCTTTTAAAATGGATACAGGAGCATATGTGTTGCTATTAGCTTGAAAGTAGGCGATATATTTAGAGTTAGGCCATTTTTTATCTAATGGAATTTTTACTAAATCATATTGTTCCTTTAAAGATAATTTTTCGTAACTATTACCAGAACCGTGAGAACAAAATATACAACCTGTTCCATTTTTAAAGTTAGGACAGCTAAAATTTGCATTTAATGCGATTTTAAATACTTTGGAATTAAATTTGCTTTTAAAAAAATAGTTTAATGTATGATATCGTTTATTGTCTAAAGTGTAAGGAAACATAAAATCACCAAAGTAATTATATCTAAAGTTAGTTAAAATGTAAAATGCAACTTATGAAAAATAATATAAATAGAAGGTAATTATATCTAAATTTGACTTTGATAGCAAGTTATGTTAGAATATCATTCGTTTAAAGGGGTAGTTGTTATGAATAAAAAAGAGGCATTTTTAAAATTTATTAGAAACTATAATGTTACAACTGAAGAATATAACTTAGCAAAGGCTTATTATTTAGAAGATGCTTGTGAAGAGGAAGTAAAATTGTATGATTCCTTTTTAAAAATATTAGTACCAGCTTTACAAAAAGCTTATAATAAAAGTGAACGCCATTTAATGGCTTTATCTAGAAAATATGGTATGTCTAAAGAAGAGGCTTTAGCACTTATTCAAAATTTTAGTAATACTAATTCTAATGTTTTTCTATTGGAGTTAAAGAATCAGGGGGTTAATATTGAAGAATATTTAAAAGCTTTATATTTGGCATGTCATAAATACAATTTTTATAAAAGTAAGCTAGTGGATTTTATTAGTAGTTTAGGAATAAATTATAAATTATTTTTAGGTTTAGTAAAGATTTATTTGAAAAAATATTTGAAATTATCTGAAGAAGATGTTGTAATTTTTTTAAATAGACTTGAAACTAAGGAAGATTTTTATAATTTTTTAAGTAGTAGATTAGAATATAATTTTAAAAATGTTCTTTATTATTTTAGAAATTTTGCGACAGTTGAAGAAAGGGTGGATTTTAGAAATATTGTAGATGAAATAATTTCTGGATTTTATCAAGAAGATTTGAACATTGAAGATATAGCTCAGAAAATTGAATTTAAATATTGTATACCTTTAGATAGAGCAAAGAAAATGGTAAGTGAATATAGAAAGAGAAAGGAAAATAATAGCAAAAAAGAAAAGCTTAATAAATATAAAATAGTATGTGAAATGTTTTTTAATGACTTTTCTTATGAAGAAATACAAGAATATATTAATAATTCAAATATATCTTGGAAATATCTTAAAGGTACATATCTTGATAATTATGTTAAAACATTTACTTCAAAGGAAGAAAGACAAATAGTTTATACTAAAATACTATTAAGAATGGAAGAATATTTGATTTTTAAACGAAATGCAAAAAAAGATTTGAGAGATAAACTAAAAAATGAACCTTTTGATGAGCTAATTTTTATGGAAGCTAAAAAAATAATTACTATGTTAGTATATGGTGATAAAAATGAAAGTAACTTTATTAAAAAACTTGGTGAAGAAACTTTTTATCGTTATATAACAATAGTAGAAATGTATGATCCATCTTTGTATAATTTGTATTTAATAAAAAAATATAGAAAAGATGTTGATGTTGATAATAATGTTGTTGAGACAATAATGAATTATATTAATAACGGTATTCTAGAAAATGGAGTATTAAGAGAATTTAATATTTTAGATTATTTTAGAATTGTTAGGTTGCCTATTGATATTTTTATTACTATTCTTCAAGGTTATGATAATAAAGTAAAACAGGTGATAGTAAGTTTTTTATTTAAAAATAAATCTAGATTACGTCCACTAACTAATGTGATTACTTCCAATGTAGATCCAATTGAAGATAGTATAGTTAAAAAGTATATGATATTAAATGATTTACCAATGTTTGATTTAGTTTATATGTTGGTTTTAGAAAATTACAGAAATGGTAATTTAATTATTGATTTAAATAGCAGAAAATAGTGCTATTTTTTTTATTTTTTCATATATATTAATCGGAGGGACAAGCACTCATGCAAGGATTAACACAAGTGGAAGTAGAAAAAAATAGAAAATTATATGGAAATAATAGTATTACAGATTCAGAACATAATAGCTTTTTTAAACTTTTATTAGAATCTCTTGGAGACCCAATTATTAAAATTCTTTTGGTGGCTTTAGCGATAAAAGTAGTTTTTCTTTTTAAAGATTTTGATTATTTTGAAACTTTGGGTATTTTAATAGCAATTTTTTTAGCTTCTTTTATTTCAACTATTTCAGAATATGGGAGTGAAGCAGCTTTTAGAAGATTGCAAGAAGAATCTTCGAAAATAAAAGCTAAAGTAATAAGAGATAATATTTTAAAAGAAATTCCCATAGAAGAAGTAGTAGTGGGAGATATAGTAGTTCTTGGAAGTGGAGATAAAATACCTGCAGATGGTTATATAATAAAAGGTGAACTTAGTGTTGATGAATCAAGTTTAAATGGAGAAGCTAAGGAAGCTAAGAAGTACCCACCAATTAATGCTAATAATATACTTGATAAGAATAAAGTTATGCGGGGGTCAGTGGTTTATAATGGAAATGCTTATATGTTAGTTACAGAAGTGGGAGATAAAACTATTTATGGAGCTTTAGCTAGAGAAGTTTCAGAAGAACCACCAACTTCACCTCTTAAAATACGTCTTACTGGTCTTGCTAAATTAATAAGTAGATTAGGATATATAGGTGCGGCTTTAGTAACAATTTCTTATTTATTCTCTGTTATAGTTATTGATAATAATTTTGATCCCAATCTTATTTTAAAAACTATTACCGATTTTCATGTTATGTTTAATCATTTAATATATGCCCTTACTCTTAGTGTAACTATAATTGTTGTAGCAGTCCCAGAGGGGCTACCAATGATGATAACTTTGGTTCTTTCTAGTAATATGAAAAGAATGCTTAAAAACAATGTTTTAGTAAGAAGATTAGTAGGTATTGAAACTGCTGGTAGTATAAATGTACTTTTAACTGATAAAACAGGTACTCTTACTAAAGGGCATTTAGAGGTTAGTGAAGTTATTACAGGAGATAATACTCATTTTAGAAGTAAAAAAGATATTAAGCTTTATTCTAATTATTATGAGAAATTATACGAATGTTTATTTTATAATAATGAAAGTGTATTTAATAATGAGGGAATTCCAACAGGAGGAAATTTAACTGATAAAGCTTGTTTAAATTTTATAGGTCAAGATAATAATATTAAAAGAAGAATTGTAGAAAAAGTTCCCTTTAATAGTCAAGATAAATTTAGTAAAACAAAACTAGATAATGGTTATGTTTATGTTAAAGGAGCAATTGAAAAGTTACTTCCTAATATAGTCTATTATTTGAATAAAATGGGAGAAGAAAAAGTTATTCTTAATAAAAAAATTATAACTAAAACGATAGATATACTTACAAAAAAAGGTATTAGAGTTCTAGCTTTATGTTATGAGAAAAATAGTTCTTTAGTTTTAATAGGATTAGTCGCAATTAAAGATGAACTTCGTAATGAAGCTAGAGAAGGGGTTTCTTTAATTAAAAGTGCTGGTATAAATATGATTATGATTACAGGGGATGCTAAAAATACAGCGATGTCTATAGCTAGTGATGTTGGTTTACTTGATAATGATAGTATTGTTCTTACTAGTGATGAAATATCTAAATTATCAGATGAAGATTTAAAGAAATGTGTTTCAAGACTTAGAGTGGTAGCTAGAGCTTTACCTACTGATAAATCAAGATT
>CANDSI010000129.1 GCA_947388575.1 uncultured Mycoplasma sp. | reverse complement strand
ATTGGGTAAATTATTAAATAAAAATTTTGAAAGACTTTTTAAAATTAATGAAATGCTACAAGATGAAATTTCAAAAGTTATAGTTTATGAAAAAGATGATAAGATAGTTGGCTTTATTACTGCGACCTCTTTATATGAAACTTGTGATATTTTAAGTATAGTTGTTGATCCTGATTATAGAAAACAAGGAATAGGTACTAACTTATTAGGATATTTAATTAGTGATCTTGGTGAAGTTTTAAAACTTGTTACTTTAGAAGTTGCTACTAAAAATAAAGAAGCTTTAGCTTTATATGATAAATTTGGTTTTGAAGTTGTTCATAAAAGAGAACACTATTATGATGGTGATGATGCTTACTTAATGGCAAGAAAGAGTGAACAATAATGAAGAATGTATATATTTTAGCTATAGAGTCTTCTTGTGATGAAACAAGTATGGCAATTGTTAAAAATGGTAAAGATGTTATTGGACTTACGATAGCTACTCAAATGGATACACATGCGATGTATGGTGGAGTAGTGCCTGAAATTGCTAGTAGAATGCATACGGAAGCGATAACTTTAGTTTTAGAAGACGTTCTTTTAAAAGCTAATATGAAAATGGAAGATATTGATGCTATAGCAGTTACTTATGCGCCAGGTTTAACTGGTAGCTTAATAGTAGGAATTGAAGCGGCTAAAACTTTATCATTAATATATAATAAACCTTTAATAGCGGTTAATCATTTAATTGGGCATATTTATGCTAATAATATTGAATCAGATTTAGAATTCCCACTACTTGCTTTAGTAGTTAGTGGAGGACATACAGAACTTTTAATTATGGAATCAGATTATAAATTTAAAAAACTTGGAGAGACTTTAGATGATGCTATAGGTGAAGCTTATGATAAAGTGGCAAGAGTAATAGGTCTTAAATATCCAGGTGGACCTAATGTGGAAAAATATGCTAAAGATGGAAAACATGCTTATAATTTACCTAAACCAGTTATGGATGATACTTATAATTTTAGTTATAGTGGTCTTAAAAGTGCTATTATTAACTTAGTTCATAATGCCGAGCAAAAAGGTGAAGAAATAAATAAATATGATTTAGCTCGTAGTTTTCAAGATGTGGCAATAGATGAACTAATACGAAAAGTAGAAAAAGCTTTTAAAGAAACTGGTATTAAAAGACTTGTTATAGCAGGTGGAGTATCAGCGAATAATTACTTAAAAGAAGAAATGCAAAAATTATGTGACAAATATACGGCAAAGTTATTTATACCAAGACTTCTTTATTGTACTGATAATGCAGCGATGATTGGCGCAGCAGCTTATCCTCTATATTTGAAAAAAGAATTTTGTGATTATAGTTTAAATGCTAGTAGTCATGCTGATATATGTTAAAAGCTTATTAATATGGGCTTTTTTTTATAAAAAAAATACTTTGTAAAGTTTTATAGGACATAAATATATATAGCAATAAAATGGAATATTGTTCCAGCTAAACAAAAGAAATGAAATACTGAGTGAACATATTTCTTTTTAGCACCTATACCATAAAGAATTGCTCCTAAAGAATACATTATACCACCTAGTAATAAGAATAAAATACCCATAAATGTTATGTTGTTATATAAAGTTTTTATAGCTATAAGAATACTCCAGCCATTTATTAAATGACATATTACTTCAAAAACTTGAAATTTATCTATAGCTATTGATGATAAGATTATTCCTATTAAAGAAATAGCAGTTACTATGCTAAATAATATCCATCCTAAAGGACCTCTTACTCCTAATAAAGATATGGGAATATAAGTGCCTAATACTAATAAATAAACATTACAATGGTCTAATATTCTTAGTACTTTTTTACCAGTTAATTTGGGAGATAAAGCATGATATATACAACTTATTATATAGAGTAATATCATAGTTGTACCAAATATAGATATGGTTACATATTCCATTGGTGTTTTACTTTTTACTAACATAAGTATTAAAGCTACAATAGCAAATATTCCACCTAATCCATGAGAAATACTATTTATTAATTCTTCACTTAAACTATATTTGGGAATTTTTATTTTTGACATATTATCACCAATAAATTATTATATCATATATTTAATTTTTTAGAACGATATATTTATTCTTAAAATTTAAGTAAAATTATAAGATTATATGTGTGATTTTACTTATAATGCTTGTAATTCTTTACTTTTTATGGTATTATCTTATATGCAAATTTAGTTTTGCATATATTTTTAGTGGGAGGGAATTTGGATTTGCCTGATACCACAAAAACATTCGAAGACTAAATGAAATAATGGAGGTGAATCGAATGGCAAAAGAAATCGTAAAGAGAATTAAACTTCAAATTGAAGCTGGAAAAGCTACACCTGCTCCACCAGTTGGAACAGTTTTAGGTCCTGCTGGAGTTAACTTACAAGAATTTTGTACTAAGTTTAATGATGCGACTAGAGATAAAATGGGTGATGTTGTTCCATGTGAAATTTCAGTATACGATGATAGAAGTTTTGACTTTGTGTTAAAAACTCCACCTGCTGCATTCTTAATTAAGAAAGCTGCTAAGGTTAAGAAAGGTTCTACTAAAGGAGCTAATCAAATCGTTGCTACTATTTCAAAAGAAGATTTAAGAAAAATTGCTGAAACTAAGTTACCTGATTTAAATGCTTATACGCTAGAAGCTGCAATGAATATCGTTGAAGGTACTGCTCGTAACATGGGTGTTGCTGTTAAAGGTCTTAATGATGCTGAACTTGCTGAACAAGCTAAAGAAGCTGCGGCTGCTGAAGTAGAAGCTGCAAAACGTGAAGCTGAACTTGAAGCAATGGAAGAGGAAGCTCAAAATACTAATGTTGAAGTTCCTGTAATTGGTGACGAAGAAAAAGAAGAAACTGAATAATAATTAATATAAAAAAAGAAATCCTAGAAAACCACGGAATAGGAGGTAAACTAATGAAAAAACACGGAAAGAAATATGTGGAAGCATCAAAAAAAGTAGACAAGAATAAATTATATAGTTTAGATGAAGCTATTAGTTTAGTTAAAGAAACAAGTGTTACTAATTTTGATAGTACTGTTGAAGTTGCTATTAAATTAAATATTGATGCGAAAAAGTCTGATCAAGCTTTAAGAGGAAGTTTTGTTCTTCCTAATGGAACTGGTAAGACTAAGAGAGTTTTAGTAATAGCTAAAGGTGCTCAAGCAGAAGCTGCTAAAAAAGCTGGGGCTCAATATGTTGGTGATAAAGATATGATCGATAAAATTGCTAATGAAAATTGGTTTGATTTTGATGTAATCGTAGCTACTCCAGATATGATGCCTGAGTTAGGTAAAATTGGTAAAGTTTTAGGACCTAAAGGTTTAATGCCAAACCCTAAAACTGGTACTGTTACGGCTGATGTTGAAAAAGCTGTTAATGATATTAATAAAGGTATGATATCTTATAAAAATGATAGTTTTGGTAATGTTCATTCTATTATTGGTAAAGTATCTTTTGATAATAAAAAATTAGCAGAAAACTTAAGCTATGTAGTAACAACTGTTGCTAAAGCTAAACCATCTAGTGTTAAAGGTGTATTTATAAATAGTATTACTATTACTACGACTATGGGTCCTGGTATTAGACTTGATAAAAATACTTTTGACATTTAATTTAAATTGTAATATAATACAAGTATTAAAAAAGCGAACCAAAGACAGTAGGGAGTCTTACTTTAATAATCCTACCGAGGGGAGTAAACTTTTAAGATAATCCTTGAAAGCTTCCCTATGGAAGCTTTTTTAAAATATATATAGGAGGATAATTATGGCAAGTAGCAAAGTATTAGAATCTAAAAAAGCTATTGTTGGAGAAATAACTGAAAGCTTAAAAACAAGCGAATCTGTTGTTTTATTTGAATATCAAGGTCTAACAGTTAGTGAAGTTAGTGATCTAAGAAAAAAACTAAGAGAAGTTCAAGGTGAAGTTAAAGTTTATAAAAATACTCTTTTAAAAAGAGCTTTAGATGACTTAAATATTAATCTTGATGGTTTCTTAGAAGGACCAAATGCAATTATGTTTGGTAAAAATTTACTTGAACCAATTAAAGTTATATCTGAGTTTGCTAAGTCTCATGATAAAATGAATATCCGTGTAGGTATCATTAATGGTGAAAAAGCTGAACTTAGTGTAATTAAAGAATATGCTGCTATTCCTTCTTACGAAGGCTTACTAACAATGTTAGCTGCTGGTATGATGGAACATGTAAGAAATTTATCTATTGGTTTAAACTTATATGCCGAAAAATTAGAAAATTAGAAAGGATTGATTAAAAATGGCAAAATT
>CANDSI010000128.1 GCA_947388575.1 uncultured Mycoplasma sp. | reverse complement strand
TATTCTTTATTATTTCATTAGTATTATTCTTAAAATAAGCGACATTAAAGTCGTTTTTTCTTTTATTTAAGCGTAATTTATAATATAATATAAATAGAAAAGGTGATATTATGAAGCTTTATAATACAGAAACAAGAAAAATAGAAGAATTTATTCCTTGGCAAGAAAATAAAGTAGGCATGTATACATGTGGACCAACAGTTTATAGTTATGCTCATATTGGCAATTTAAGAACTTATATAATGGAAGATGTTTTGGAAAAAACTTTAAGAATGTTAGGTTATAATGTAACTAGAGTTATGAATATAACTGATGTAGGGCATTTAAGCAGTGATGCTGATACTGGTGAAGATAAAATGGTTAAGAGTGCAAAAAAAGAAAATAAGTCAGTATTAGATATAGCAAAGTTTTATACCGAAGAATTTTTTAAAGACACAGACAAATTAAATATTAAAAAGCCAGACATTGTAAGCCCTGCTACTGAGAATATTGACGAATATATTAAAATTATAAGCAAATTATTAGATGAAGGATATGCTTATAGTGCAGGTGGTAATATTTATTTTGATACTTCTAAGTTAGACAATTATTATCGTTTAACTAACCATGTTGGTGAAGAATTAATATCAGGAGTAAGAGATACAGTTGAAGAAGATGAAAATAAGAAAAATAAGACAGACTTTGTTTTATGGTTTACCAAATCAAAATTTGAAGACCAAGAATTAAAATGGGAAAGTCCATTTGGCAAAGGTTATCCGGGATGGCATATTGAATGTACTGGCATATCACTAAAAAATATAGGAGAATATTTAGATATTCATTGTGGAGGAGTAGATAATATATTCCCACATCATACTAATGAAATAGCTCAAAGTGAAGCGTTTATTGGTCATAAGTGGTGCAAGTATTGGGTTCATGGGGAACACTTAAATGATAGTACTGGTAAAATGAGCAAATCTAAAGGAAAAGTTTTAACAGTAAGTGCCTTAGAGGAAGAGGGATATAATCCCTTAAGTTATCGTTTTATGGTTTTACAAAGCCATTATCGAAAACAACTAGCATTTAGTTATGAAAATTTAAGTGGCGCTGAGAATGCTTATAAAAAACTAAAACGTCAAGTATTAAATTTAAAAGATAATGAAGAAATAAATAATGATATAAAGGAAGAGTATATAAATAAATTTAAGGAATGTTTAAGTGACGATTTAAATACCGCGAATTCTATAACCTTAATATATGAAGTATTAAAAAGTAATACAACAGAGACTACTAAAAAAGAGATAATAAAGGAATTTGATAAAGTTTTATCATTAGATTTAACAAAAGAAGACAAAACTACTATAGATGAAAGTTACATTAAAGAAATGATTAGAAAGAGAAATGAAGCTAAAAAAAATAAAGATTTCACTCTAGCGGATTCTATTCGTAGCGATTTAGAAAAAGAAGGAATAATATTAAAAGACACCAGAGAAGGCACTACTTATGAGGTAAAATAATGGGATTATTTATTGAAATAGTATTTCTAATTATATTAGTTATAATTGTCTTAATAAATTTAGCTTTATTAAACTTAAGAAAAGATTTAAAAAAACTAGAAAATGAATCTAAATTATCAGGAATGGAAATAGCAAGAATTATATCAAGTAAATTTTGTGATAGTGAGCCTCACATAATAAAGAAAAAAGGATTATTTTTAGATCATTACAATAGTAATCGAAATGTCATAAAGTTATCACCTGAAGTATTTGATGGCACAGATATGTATTCTAGTTTAGTGGCAATTAATGTAGCATTAGAAATAAAAAATGAAAAAGTATCTAGAGGAAACTATTTTGCGACATTTATAGTTTTAGTTTCTTATGTTTTGATAATATTAGGAGCATTTTTAAATAATTCAAATATAATAAATTTTGGTTTAATCGTTTTCGTTCTAGCATTTGTTTTAGTTTTTTGCATTAATACAACTTATAATAAAAAAGAAGAAATATTTAAAATGTTAAAGAAAGAAAAAGTACTAAAGCCTTTTGATGAAGAAATAGAAGATAATCTAATTTTAACATCATTAATAGTAATAGCTAGACTTCCATATGGTTTTATAAATTATTTTAGATAAGTATAGTTATATAGCTATACTTTTTAAAATGTAAAAAAAGCTTTATATTATCCTTATTTATTGGTATAATTACTAATATAAGGTGGTTATATCTATGAATTTAGAAGTAAATGGGTTTAATGCTCTTAATATTGTATTAGTAACATTTGTTACCAGTTTGTTATTAGTACCAATCATAAAGAAAATAGCAAATCATATAAATGCTTTAGACATTCCGAATGAGAGAAAGATTCATAAAGAGCCAATTCCAAGAGTTGGAGGCTTAGCCATATTTTTGGCATTTTTATTAGGATATATTTTATATGGTAAAGTATCTACACAAATGTTAAGTGTATTAATTGGAGGATTTATAATTATTTTAACTGGTATAGTAGATGATATTAAGCCCGTACCAGCTAGATATAAGTTTATATGTCAAACAATTGCTGCGATAATAGTAGTTATTTATGGTAAACTTTATTTTTCTAATATTACCTTATTAGGATTAAATTTAGTTTTTCCAACATGGATAAATATGATATTATCAACAATATTTATTGTCGCCATAATAAATGCTATCAATTTAATTGATGGATTAGACGGGTTATCATCAGGTATTAGTTCTATCTATTTTCTAACCATTGCTATACTAGGCTTTGCATTAAACAAACTAGGAGGACTGGATATAATTTTATCACTTATTATGCTTGGAAGTACTTTAGGATTTTTAGTTCATAATTTCCCACCAGCTAAAATATTTATGGGTGATACAGGAAGTATGTTTTTAGGCTTTATGATCGCAGTTATAGCACTTTTAGGATATAAAGTAGCTACAATTACATCATTAATCATTCCAATATTAATATTATTTATTCCGATATTTGATACCATAGTAGCCATTATTAGAAGAACATTAAAACATGAATCTATAGGTAAACCTGATAAAGAACACTTACATCATCAATTGCTTAGAATGACATCATCACCAACTAAAACAGTATTAATTATTTATTTTATCAATTCTATATTTTCAGCAATATCTGTACTATTTGTTTTAGGAGATAATAAACAAGCAATGGCATTGTATGTCATTATAATGATTTTCTTTATATTTCTACTTCTTAAAACGAATATACTATTTGAACATAAAAAGAAAGGGAAAAAATAATTAAAAGACCTAATCAAATTCCGAAAGTTGTGTTGTTTTCAATAATATTTTTTATTAAGGCATTACAAAACAAGCATATAAAACTATAGATAAGAATGACAAAAAACAAGAAATTCTAATTTTATAAAAGTAAAACTATAAATTATCATTTTTTTAATATAAGATAGCTCAATAGAGTGATCTTTTTTCTTTATTGAATTATCTTCAACTAAAATAACATAAATCTTTCCAATGCTTTCATAAATTACCGCTGGGCTTAAAACTTATACAATTAGTATTATCATAATAAATGATAGTTTTTTAATAACAGTTTTATTTTAAATTACAATCTTTTAATACTTTAAATTAACTAAATAATATAATTATATTCATAATAAATAGAATTAAGTTTTTATGTTATAGTCATACTTTTTTAACACTTTAGTATACAAAAAAGCAACAATTTGATATAATCATAAATGGAGAGAATAAAATGAGAACAAAGAATTCGTTAAAAAACATTATATCAGTTACATTTTTTAATTTATTAATTGGAATATTAGGATTTATAAAAGTAAGAGTATTTGTAAATGGACTTAGTAATGATATATATTCCTTAAATCAATTATTTTATCAAATATTTAGTTACATAACTATTGCAGATATAGGATTTGGTCTTATTTTGAATCAAAAACTTTATAAAGCTTTTGCTAAAAAAGATAAAGAGGAAGTAAATAGAATATATAGTACATCCAAGAAATTTTATTTCTATATAGGCACAGCAATGTTTATAATAGCATTACTAATAAGTTTTTTTGTTCAATTTTTAACAAAGGCTAATGTATCTTCTTGGTATATACAATTAATATTTATTATTTTTATAATAAGAAATATCGTAGATTACTATTTTATAGCTCCAAGGTATATTATTGATGCTGATCAAAAGAATTATCAAATAAATCATTTAATTAAAGGAATAAAAGTTATAGAGACTATTATAGAAATTATTTTAGTATTATGCCATGTAAATTATTTAATTATATTATTACCTGGAATATTTTTAACTATAATAATAGATATATATGTTAATAAAAAAATTAAAAATCTCTATCCATGGCTAAAAAATAATAATTCATTTA
>CANDSI010000127.1 GCA_947388575.1 uncultured Mycoplasma sp. | reverse complement strand
GAGGTCTTTCATTTCCCAAATGACACAACAAGAAAAATTACAAGATTTGCTTTATTTTAAAGGGAAAATCGACACTTATGATATTAAGTTAGAATCAATAAAAGAGGTCGAAAAAGAGCATAATTTCAATATAATTCTATCAATTATCAAATAATAGCTGTATTTCTACATAATTATATAAAATAATGTTCTTTACTATAAAATGAGAAAATCTTATCAGGTTTGAGTGTCAGTTGGGTATGAGAAGTCATGCCCTTTTATATTATTTATTAAAGTAGATTATGATTCAAAAATGAATTTATAAAAATATGAGGTAACTCATGTTTTTTTGTTAAAGGTAAATGAAAGGGGGAATTAATGAATAATAAAATAATAAAGGTTGGAACTTTTTTTAGTGGGATTGGAAGCCCAGAAAAAGCATTAGAAAGATTAAAAAATGAAGGATATATAAAAGATTTTAAGGTAGAATTTTTTTCTGAAATAGATAAAAATGCAATCAAAAGTTATTGTGCCATTCATAATATTAGTGAAAATTTAAATTTAGGAAGTATAACAGAAATCAATGGAGAGTACTTACCTTACTGTGATTTATGGGTAGGTGGATTCCCATGTCAAGATATTTCTTGTGCAGGTAAAATGAGAGGATTTGAGTTTGAAAGCTCAACAAGATCCAGCTTAGGATGGGAAATGATAAGACTTTTGCGAGAAGTTAAAGAAAAACCAAAGTTTGTGATATTTGAGAATGTCGCAATGATAAAAAGCAAAAAGTTTAAAGATACTTTAGAACTTTTTAAAGAAGATTTAACAAATTTAGGATATACCTTATATGATGATATATTGGGTGCTAATGATTATGGAATACCTCAAAAAAGAAAGAGGTATTTTTTAATTGCAATTTTAGATGATAAAAAGAATTTTGAATTTCCTAAAAAAATAGAAAAAGAGATAAAATTAAAGGATATACTAGAATCAGATATTGATGATAAATACTACTTAACTAATTCTGATTTTGAAGAAATTGATAATAAGATTGTTTTTAAAAATAAAAATAGAGAAAATATAAAATATGAGATTGATAAAACTAAAATAAAAAGTGGTGGTATATGTGGGATTGACAAACATACTAAATTTGCAATTTCATCAAGAGTATTCTCAATATATGGAGATGCACCAACTTTAACTGCGAGTAATACAGCAGATAATAGCAAAATTGTAGTAGAAAGTGAGGATTGATGAGAATAAGAAAATTAACTTCTAAAGAATGTTGGAGACTAATGGGGTTTGATGATTCTGATTATAATAAAGCTAGTAAAGTATGTAGTGAAACGAATCTTTATCATCAAGCTGGTAATTCAATAGTAGTAGATGTAATGTATTATATTTTAAAGGAATTATTAGTATAATTTCAGAGTATGGGAGTTGCTATTTAATGGTAATTCTCATACTCTTTTTTTGTGCAATGAAAAAATCAACTTAACATTGATTTTTATAATACTTTATTTCTTGTTTTTTTTCTTTAAATAATCGTTCCATTAGATCTCTTCTAGTTAAATGTTTAAAGACACCTTCCATATTTTTATAGTGCTGTAAAGCTTCATCTTTGTCGATAAACTCTTTATAAAATTGATTCTTTTTTGTTTGTTCATTATATTGTATAGATACACTAAATTCATAGTGGTCGGTAATATTAGTAATATCTTCATAAATATTAACTACTCTAATATGAAATTCATAGCCATCTTTTATATAATTACGATGTTTTAATGTTTTTCTTCTTAACTTTATAGGTGTATTGACTAATTTAACAACTTCTTTATTTTGTGGCTTTTGATGTCTAAATATTTTAAATAGACTAAACTTTTTCTTTTGAACAGTCAAGGGTGATTTATTTGATAATTTTTTATCGACATTTTTTTGTATTTAGCAATTTCCTCATCTAATTTATCTAAATAGGGGAATGCTTTATTAATTTCACTTTCCATAGAATATGATACATCTTGATCTAACATATAAAATCACCTAATCTTTCTTTTTTTATTCTTTTATCTTATTCTTTCTATCAATTCTTGAGCTAAATCTTTAAGCTCATAAGTATTTTCTAATAAATATCCTAATTGTACTTGATACATTGATTTAGTTTTTTCATTCATCAAAGGATTAAATAGATATAATAAACCATAGCTATTACAATTACATAGGCAAATCAGGCGGAGTGCGTTATATAATTTATCGACATCTTGAATTTTATTTATATTAAAATTCTGAATATCAATTTTATAATCGTCTAAAAATTGCTGAATAATCTCTGTATAATCTATGAATTTTAATATTTTATAGAAGTTAATAATACATATTTTTTTAAATTCTAATTCATAATATGGAATAAAATTGTTATCTCCTAAATATTTTTTAGTTAAAAGTAGGGGAATAGTGTCTTCATAACATAAGACTGTTTCTATAATAGTATTTCCATATTTTTTTAAAAACCAAAAGTCAACATTGAATCTGAACATGATATGATGTAAAACATCTATAAATTGTTCTTCGCTAGTTAAATATCCTTTACGAACCAAACAAGTAGTATTGGTTGGTGTAATCTCATTATCTAATGATTCTATAACATGATCTAGTTTTTTATCGTTAATCATCATTAATATAATGGCACTATTTAAATTGTTTTCTTTTTTAATTACTTTTCTTAATTCTCTTTTTCTTTCTTTAATACTCATTATTTATATAATCGTTCATTTTCTTTTAAGGCAAATAAAGTCATATCTACTTTACTTTTTAATTCTTTTAAAGAAATTTCAGTTTTAAAGTATGAATTATGATATGGAGTTAATTTTAAATATTTTATATTTTCTTCTGTTTCAATATTTATTATATATTCATCAGAATTATTGTAAGTAACTTTAAAGGTTCCATTTTCATATAAGATTGAATATCCAGTTAATTCATAACTTTGCCTATTATTTTTAAAGTGTTTTTGTAATGCCTTTTTTAAAAAATATTCTTTCATCTTTGATTTTCGTTTCTCGGCTTCACGAGTCGTGCGTGTATGACCGGTAATTGCCTATAAATAAGGTATAATCTGTTCATACTATTTATATGGGAGTGGGTGATAAAGTTGAAATTACAAGCTGATGAATATACAACAGAAGATATCCTACGAATTTTGAGAGAGTGGACTGGACTAACTCAAAAGGAATTTGGAAAAACGATTCATAGAACTGAACGTGGTATTCAAGCGTTAGAAACTGGATATAGACATCTAACTGTAGATACTTTATTACAAATTGCTAAAACTCATAATATAAAAATAGTAATGACTAAGGATGCTTCAAAATAAGAAGTATTTTTTTATACCTGAAACGATTTATTGCACCTCCTTCCTGCACATGAATAACTATAGCAAAAAAATGCAGCACAAAACAAGAAATTGACTAAAAATATCTTGTTATTGTACTGCTTATAATATTTACTATATACTAAATACTAACTCATAGCGTCCCAAAAGTCAATAGTTCCTCATATTTCTTTTAAAATTAATATGGGTGATACTATGGTTACAAGATATAATCCTACTACAAGGTATGAAGAATTGAGATTAGATTCGGAGAAAAAGCAAGGAGATATTGCTGAAATATTAGATGTTAAAAGAAATACTTATTCTAAATGGGAAAATTGTATTAATGATATGCCTTTAGAAAGGAGTAATGATTTAGCAAATTATTATCATACCTCTTTAGATTATCTTTTAGGGTTATCTAATAATCATGTGAATATAGAGGAAAAATTAAATATCGATTGGGATATGTTATCAAAGAGAATACTTGAATTACGAACAGATAATAAATTAACTCAAAAGGAGCTTAGTAAAAAGTTAGGATTTCCTCAAACGACATATTCTCAATATGAGACTGGAAAGAGAAAACTTACAACTTTAAAATTATTAGTAATTGCACAATATTATGATATATCTTCTGATTATTTAGTCGGTAGATCAAATATTAAAGAAATAAAGTAAATCAGTAGAGGATTTGCTATTTTTTTGGTATAATTTAATATATAGAAGTTATGTACAAATAGTAATTTGTAATTTGAAAGTGAGAAAATATTATGAAAAACAAAAAAGTCAATAAGAAAGAAGTTAAAGATGAAACTAAAACATATATGTTAGAGGGAATGTCAGTAGGAATGTGTATTGGAACATCATTAGGAGTGATTATAGGAGTGTTCACTGATAACATCCCTATATGTATATGTTTTGGAATAAGTATAGGTTTATGTGTTGGTTTAGGAATAGGATCTTTAATTAAAAAAGATAAATAGTAATTTACCAAAAAGATTGTCAGTAATGACAGTCTTTTTTGTACGACAG
>CANDSI010000126.1 GCA_947388575.1 uncultured Mycoplasma sp. | reverse complement strand
ATTTCCAATAATTTCTAAACTAGAATGCATAGCAAGCATAGGAAGACCAACATCTAAAGAATTAATACTAAGATGTCTAAGACTAGCTCCAGCTTGAGTAGATCCTGTAGAAAAATCATTTCTTGAAGTATAATAAGTACAAGGTATATTTTCTATCTCACAAATATGTTTAAATAAAGAAGAAGTAACACTATTAGTAGTACCATTAATTTCTTTCATGATAAGAATTCCATCATTTAAAATTGGAGTATTAGTATGATCTGATAACTCATCATGATTAGGATGTCGCCCGTGAGTATTATCAGCGCTAATAATTAGCGAACTAGCAAGAGTTGAAGTAAGTTCCATATTTAAAATGCCAGCTATTCTTTTTAAGGTATCAATTAAAAAGTTAGAATCAGCTCCCTCAAAAGTATTAGAACCAATTTCCTCACTATTAAATATAGCAAGTACATTAATAGAATCATTAAAGTTATCAATAAAAGATTTTAAAGCAGCATAAGTACAGGTTAGATTATCAATTCGAGGAGATACAATAAAGTCATTAAATATTTTAGCAGATTCTGTATTATATAAAAACAAATCATAATCAACTATATCGTCATTTATTTTAAGTTTATCTTTAAGTAATTTTTTTAAACTATAATTCTTATTTAAAGAAATAATTGGCATTAAGTCAATTTCTGTATTTATATCTAAGTTTGTATTAGCCTTATCATTTTGATGTATAGCAATACTTGGAATAATAGCAACTTCACAATTTGTATCAATAATCTTTTTTGAGAAAGTCTTGTCTTTCTTTAAAATAATACGACCTGCGATACCAAGAGGTCTATCCATAAAACCATAATTTAAAATACCTCCATAAGGAGCAATATTAAGTTTTAAATAACCATTTTCATAATATTCAGGGTTAGGTTTAATTGTAAAAGCAGGAGTATCATTATGAGTACAAATAATAGAAAACTGGTTTTTAATTTTTTTATTTATATTAAAAGCAATAATTGAAGCATCATTACGACATACATAATACTTACCATCTTTTAAATTCCATTTATCAAGTTCACTTAAAGATTGATAACCATTAGTCTCTAAAATTTCTTTAATATTTAAGGTACTAGTAAAAGTACAAGTGCCATTATTTAAGAATTCTAGTAATTCTTCATTAAAAGTATCCATATAAATCACCAATATTAGTATGAATAAAACATTTAAATCAATACTCCAAAAAAGTCGAATAATGCTAAAAAGAGTTATTTATCTTTACATTAATTTAAATTAAGATTATAATTATATTTAAGGAGATAGATTAATGAATAATAGTTTAATATTTAAAAGAATAGGTGCATATTTAATCGACCTTTTAGTCATAACATTATTTAGTATGATCTTAACAAAGATAAGTTTTATTAATCCAAGATATGAAGAATATGTTGAAGTTTCTACTAAATATAATGAAATGTTAAATGACTATTATGAAAAGAAAATTAATATCACTGAATTTAATAGTAAAGTTAGTGACATGAGCTATGATATGAATAAAAGTGGCTTTGTCTATATTATAGGAGACATAGCAGTTATAATTTTATATTTTGGTATTTATAATTTTGCTTCTAAGGGAAAGACTCTTGGTAAGAGAATAATGAATTTACAAATCATAAGTGCTAAAGATAAGTCATTAAAAATATATAATTATTTAATAAGATGTATACTTTTAAATGGAATTATAATGGATATTATAACATTAATAGCTATATGTTTTACAAGAGAAACTTATTTTGAAATATATTCCCTAGGATCTAATTTCAATATGATACTTCAAATAATAATATTCTTAAGTATAATGTTTAGTGTAAATGGCAGAGGTTTACATGACCTAATAGCAGGTACTAAAGTAATAAATACTAAAGTTAGTAATGAAGAAGTAGTTAAAGAAAACAAAGAAGAGATTAAAGAGAAAGTAGAAATTATAAAACCTGTAAAAGGTAATAAAAAGAAAGAAGGCACAAAAAGTGAATAACGTTCAACAAGTTGTTGGTATAGCTTTTATAGAGAATAATAAGTTATTAATAGTTCAATCGAAAAAGAGTAGTAAAACCAATTCTTATACATTTATTGGTGGAGGAGTAGAGGATGGAGAAACTTTACTTGAAGCAGCATGCCGCGAGGTAAGTGAAGAAATTCACAATGGCTTTACAATCAGTCCAAGCGAATTAAAACTAGTTATGACAAAAAAAGAAACAGCAGCTAGTGATCCTAATAAGCAAATTGAAATGCACACTTTTATAGCTAATAAAAAAATAAATGTTGAATTAACACCTAATGAAGAGATATTAGAATATCACTGGTATTCTATTGGTGAAGATTATAATGTATCTAATTCTATTAAAGATTTTTTAGAATATGCTGAAGAAAATAATATATTAAGTAAAAATCAGTAATAGCCAATTAAAAAAGGAAACTTATCTTATGGAGAAAAATACTATTTCAAGTGAAAGATTTATTGAATTATTTATATCATTAAAACAAAAACATCATTTAAACGATTGTGAAGGTCCTAATTTATTTAACTTAGATTGGTCTTTTGATGTTAGATTATTAAGTGAATTTATACAACATTCAAAAAAAGATTATCGTTTTTGTGATTTATTGAATTGTTTTTCTTTTAATGGAGAGTATTCAATAAGTTTAATATTTGAATTAAATAGAGCCTTACAAAAACATTTACTTACAGGAATTTATGATGACAAAGCTTATATTTCAAAATATTATACAAATTATTTAGTTTTAGCAAATAGTCAAGAGTTTATTAATATTATGGAGAGCTTTATGGACTGTTTTGATTATTTTTGTTTAGACAGAGATTTGTATTTAAAAAATGCTGAAAACTTTATGAATGAAGATCTACAGGGAGTAGGAGACAATTCGCGAATAGTATTTGACTTACAGCGAAGAATTGTAAAAACGTACGAAAAAGAAAATATATAATTTTTTTCTTTTTTCTTGACATTAACCTAAGGTAATAGTCTATAATTAATATCAAGAAAGGAGATTATATGTTAATAAATGAAGTTCAGTACAAAGTAGGACTAACTAAGAAAAGTATCCGGTATTATGAATCTGAAGGTTTATTAAAACCGAAACGAAATAGTAATAATGATTATCGTGAGTATGATGATAGTGATATCAAAGATTTAAAACTAATTAAATTTTTACGTAATTTAAATGTTCCAATAAATGAAATAAAAAAATTAAAAAATGGGGAGTTAACATTAAATGAATGTATAAATGATCGAATAAGGTTTATTGAAAATACTGAACGTGAATTCAGTAAAATAAAAAATATGTGTTACGACATAGTAAATAGCAACTTAGAATTTGATAATATTGATATAACGAAATATTCTGAAGAAATGAATATCATAAATAAAAGAGGTGTAACTTTGAAAGATTTTAAGAAAAAAGATCATCGTAAAATATTAGGAGCTTGTTTATCAAGTTTAATATTTAGTTTATTTTTTCTTGCATTTATTATTCTATTTACAGTAATATTATTTAGTGATACCGAATTTCCAATTATATTATATATAATTATAGTATCAATATTTGGCTTTCCTATATTTGGAATAATTATAAATTTAATCAAAAGAATCAAAGAAATTAGAGGAGGAGAAGAAAATGAAGCTAGTAAATATTGATTATCTACCAGGCGAAGAAATAATTGAAGTATTAGGTCTTGTTAAAGGAACAATTGTTCAATCAAAAAACATTGGTCGTGATTTTATGGCAGGTATGAAAACCATCGTAGGTGGCGAGATAGTTGGATATACAGAAATGCTTACAACAGCTAGACAAATGGCTACAAAAAGAATGGTCGACGAAGCTGAAAGCTTAGGTGCTGATGCAATAATTAATATCCGATATGGATCATCAAGTGTAATGAATGGTGCTGCCGAAGTTATTGCATATGGTACAGCAGTTAAAACAAAAAATGCTAAAATTAATTAGCATTTTTTTATTATCTTCTAACAGAAGAATCATTAATTTTATGATAAGTGTTTAGAGTGCGAAGTCCCATAGACACATTTGTTAAAGCATATTTAATTTTTGAAATTCCTAAAAAATTACAAATTTCTCTAGATTTATTAAAGTTTAAAGCTTTAGCATTTTTATTGCAACCTGTAATTTCATAAATAAATTCCATCATCCAAATATCTTGTTCTAAATCATTAAATCCATCAAGAAATTCATAAAGACTATCATCTTGAACATGTCGAACACCAAGAGTACAATCATCTAATTTATCTAATAAAAGATTTTTAATAGTTTTTATCATATTAACTCTAAGATTGCTACTAATTTTACCAGGACTAATATTATTTTTTTTACAATAATTTAAATAA
>CANDSI010000125.1 GCA_947388575.1 uncultured Mycoplasma sp. | reverse complement strand
ATGAGTCTGAAATTAGCGAAGGAGAAAGTGTGTCATTTGCACAACGAAAGAGGAGTTAACAAACCAGATAAATCCTGTATGGAATCCCTTTGCAAAATCTTTGATGTAACACCTGAAGAGATAATATTAGGCAAAAAAGAAATTGAAAAAAAAGATATAGAAAATTTAACACTAGATTTATATGAAGATATAAACAAAAAGAAAGTAATAGTTAAGTTATGTCTTACAATTATTTTGATAATATCTTTTTTATTCTTAATTTACTATTTTATAGAAAACTATAATTCAATTCATGTATATACAATTAATTATAATGATGATAATGTAACTATAACTAATGGTATATTTACTACAACTAAAGAAAAAATATATTTTTATTTAGGTGAAGTTACATCGGATAAAGATATTAAAAAAATTAAATTATATTATAAAGATAAATTTAAAAATGAAAAGTTAATTTATGCAACAGATGAAGCAAATATTATGTTATATGATTATCGTGGGTACAATGCTTACTTTAATTTTGAGGATTTAAAACATATAATGGAAAATGCTTATATAGAGGTTGAATTCGAAGATGATAAGCATACAATCAAAATAGATTTTGTTAATGATTTTTCTAACAAGAAAATATTTAATAAAAATGAAAATAATATTTCAGATAATGGTTACATAAATGATAAAATAAATATAAATAAAATAAAAGAAAAATTAACTTTAGAAAATGACTTATATACTTATTCGAATAATAAAATATATATTACTTACGTTGAAGATATAAATATGATTAATTTAGTAATTGACGATAAAAAAATAAATAAAGAGTGGAATTATTATATAGATTTAGACTTATTAAGTTATAATGAATATAGTAATAAAGAAGTAATTAGTTCATTTACAAACCAAGATAATAATATTGAGTGTTTAACAGGGAAGTGTGGAAATTACAAAGAGATTACGGATTATTTTTTTGATGAAATAAATAAATTATATTAGAAAAAAGTGTTGGGACCTAAAATGTTCCTAACACTTTTTTTGCTTTTATGATAGTATTGATATTAAGAAAGGAAGAATTTATATGTTAAAGAAAACTTTAATAATACTTTGTTTAGGTTTTATTGTAGCATTGCCAGATGTTTCAGCAACAACAGAACAATACTATAAAAACGATTATGGTGTAACTCTTAATAAAGAAGAATATGACTTTTTAGAGTTTATGTTTTGGAATGGCTGTCAAGCACATATGACAAAAGCAGACTATGAGAAATTTATTAATTCTGATATTATGAGTGGTGAAGTTGATTCTAAAATTTATGAAGAACCAACAACAAGAGCTACAACCATTGAAGATAGTAATAGAACTTTCAAGATTTCTAAGAGTTGTACTACTAATTGTTTTATATCTGTAACTTTAACGTGGAAGAACAATCCAATTACAAGAAGCTATGATGTAATGGGAGCTTATCTAGATGGAACAACATTAGAAAATACTCCGAGCACTGTTATAAAAAGTACAGGCAGTTCTAGTAACATAACGGATATAAAAAAAGCTAGCAATGGCTTTGGAGTTTCTATGCTATTACCAAAATATGGAAATAATATTGTTATTAATCAAAACTTTAGAGTCAAAAAAAGTGGTACTGTCTACGCGAGTTATCAACATGCAAAAAACAATATTTCATATGGAGATAGTAAAAATTACACATTCTCTAAAAGTGGCTACGGACAAGTATTTCAATTTAGTGGAACATCTGCATCAATTTATGACCGATTTGGTGGTATAAATATTAGCTTGTAACAGCTAGCAGTATCAGATGTTATTATAAAAAGAGAGGTAAAGGTGAGATATAAATAAATAAAATTTCAGAAATACTTTTTAATTAATTAAAAGAAGGGAATGATGAAAATTATGAAAAAAGTATTAATATCTTTAGCTTTAGCATCAGCTTTTATTGGATTAGGGACGGCTAATGCTGAAGTTAAGACATCATATAAGCCTAATCCAAGAATTATTTCAGGAAAAGCTGCCATTTGTATAGGGACTCATGAAAGCGTAAATGGAGAGCCAGAAGCTAAATATGCTTGCGAATCGTTAAATAATATGGGGTATATTCATCAATTTTTATTTCTTAAACCAGATTATAGTGATTTGATTATGCTTGTCCCATCTTTAAGTGCAACGTTAAGCTACAATAATGTATACTTTTTTGTTGGGCACGCAGATTCGAATCGTATGCATTGGGGAGAATATAGAACAGGAACTAAAAGAGCAGGTATTTCAATTATAGAAAATGATACACATGAAAACTATAATTATGTAGATCCAACATTTATTGGAGCAGATTTAGCAATTTATATGGGATGTGGCACAGCTTTTAATTCAACTAATAACTTGCCTAAATATGGTTATAATAAAGGTCAAAAGTTTACTATTGGTTGGTCTGCTGAATATATATATGATAATGATACAGATGAATGGACTAGGTATTTCTTCGATGCTTTAGAAAATGGTAAAACAATAAAAACTTCAATTAACATTGCCAATAGTTATAATTATAGAAATAATTCTTATATGAAATCCACTGTTACATTTGGAAGTGATAAATCACTAAAAAGTGCCAAAAATACTAATTCAGAATTTGAGAATAAAGTATATTTAAAAAATAGTGCAGAATTAAATAATACTAGTGGTGTAGAGTATATTAGAAAAAATTTTGATAATAATTTTAATGAAGAAGATTATTATTTAGAAACAACATCCAATGACGAACAAACAATATATACATACAGTTTAAAAATTAATGGAGTAAAAACAAATATTGGCTATACGATTATAAAAAATAATATTAATAACGATGTTGAAATAATAGATAATTTTCAAAATAAAGAATTAACAGAGATGAAAAATATATCAAAGTTAAGCAAAAGTAATATTGATAGTATTAATGAAAAAGACTTAGTTATGCAAGCTCTATCAAAATATACAAATAGTTCAGAAAACAATGCGACTATTAGTTATAATTCATCACAAAAATATTATGATGCTATAAAAGATGTACTTTATTTTGATGTTTATTTGAACTCTTATGATCCAATTTCAAATACAAATTTAGTACTTACTGAATCATTTAAGATTTAAATGCTTTTTTATAAAAATGTGCTATAATAAATAATAGGAGCGATTAACATGAAACAGAAAAAAATTAAATTAACATTAGTATTATTAGTAGTAATCTTAGCATTATCTTCTTTGTTAGTATTATATAAAAATGGTTTAAATAAAAATAACTCAAATTTAGATAATAATTTAAATTTTAGACATTTTGTTATATATTATGCTGCAAATAATGAGGCATGGACAAGATTCTTTGAGCAATTACCATATAGGTTAGAACTTGCTAAAACTACTTTTGATATTAAGCTAAATGATTCAAATGAAGAAGTAAAATATTATGAATTTTCTAATCATAATTTATATTTTCTTGGTATAGAAGAAATATATCTTAATGAAGAAGGTAAAATTATAACTTTAAAAGAAAAACTTGATTATGATAAAGATTATTTAATTAAAATGCGAAACAATATGTATTATGATTATGGCATATTTGATGGAGGAAGTACAGAGTATAATACTATTTACAATGATGCATTTAATGAAAAGATAAAAATGTTTACTTGTAATAATATGACAAGTGGCAATAAAGATGTTCATATTGCGTCTATAGATAAAGAAATATTTTACAACTCTTGCTTTAAGGATAATTAGAATTAAAGTTTTATCTATAAATATTATTGTAGAAAATACAATAAGATTATGCAAAATTAGATAATCTAATTTTGCTTTTTTTTTTAATTAGTTGACATTCTTACTATTTTGATATAATATATAAGCTAATTTTAGGGGGTGAGATTCTTGTTTGAACTAATAGATTTGAGAAATAATTTTATGTATTATTATGATTTTTATGTATCAGCAAAAGAAAGAAGTTAAGCAGAAGCTGAAAGAAAATATTATCTTTCAGCAGGAACCATCTCTCGAAGTGTTACTAAATTAGAAGAAATTTTAGAATTAAAACTAATTAATACAAATAATCGTGGTATTGAATTAACAATTGATGGAGAACGAATTTTCAAAAAATTAGATGAGATATTCAGTAATTCGGGTCTAACTAAATTATTAAACATAGAAAATAATACTGATATAGTATTAACTATTGGAACAACAAGAAATATTTCAGATTTTGCTCTTTCTAAATATCTTATAAAATTTAATAAAAGATTTTTGATGGAAAAACTAAAAACAAAAAATTCAATAAGTCAAAAAGCTCAGTGGGGAAATCCACCGACAGAGTGATCCAAGTGGTGGACAGATTATCAGGACTTGAAGAAAAGGCAGAGGAATCGG
>CANDSI010000124.1 GCA_947388575.1 uncultured Mycoplasma sp. | reverse complement strand
AATAAAAGATGGAAGAATACATCCAGCAAGAATTGAAGAAGTTTATGATAAAGTTTCAAAAGATATTAATACTAAAATTATGGAAGTGGGAAATCAAGCTGTTTATGATTTAGGGTTAACTAAGTTAGAACCAGAACTTGTAGAATTAATTGGTAAACTTAAATATCGTTCAAGTTATGGCCAAAATGCTTTACAACATTCTATTGAAGTGGCTAATTTAACAGGTTTGATGGCTCAAGAGGTGGGAGAAAATGTTACTCTTGCTAAAAGAGCTGGACTTCTTCATGATATTGGTAAATCTATTGATTTTGAAATTGAAGGTAGTCATGTGGAAATAGGTGCAGATTTAGCACGTAAATTTCACGAGGATGAAACGGTTATTAATGCAATAGAATCACACCATGGAGATAAAGAAGCTAATACTATTATTTCAGTTTTAGTTGAGATAGCTGATACTTTATCAGCAGCTAGACCTGGTGCTCGTAATGATACTATGGATAATTATATGAAACGTTTAGCACAACTTGAGGAAATAGGTAATTCTTTTGAAGGTGTTGAAAAGACTTTTGCAGTTCAAGCGGGAAGAGAAATACGTGTCATTGTTAGACCAGATGAAGTTGATGATGCTAAAAGTTATAAAATGGCTCGTGATATTAAAGATAGAATTGAAGCTGAGATGCAGTATCCAGGAACAATTAAAATTAATGTTATTAGAGAAACAAGAGCAATTGAAGAAGCTAGATAAGCTTCTTTTTGTATAATTTAAACTTTTTTATGTAACCTAATAATGGGTGATTATCTTGAAAAAAACTTCTATATCTTTTGGGCTTGTTAATATACCAGTACAAATTAACCCAATAATAAAAAATAATGATATCTCTTTTAATCAACTTCATAAAAAGTGTGGTTCAAGAATTAAATATGTTAAATATTGTCCACATTGTAAAAAAGAAGTTAAACAGACTGATATAGTAAAAGGGTATGAATATGAGGATAATGAATATATTACTTTAACTAATGAAGAATTTGATAATTTAAAAAGTGAAGATGAAAAAACAATTGAAGTAGTAGGCTTTGTGGATTTAAAAGAAATAGATCCTGTTTATTTTGAAAAAAGTTATGTGGTAGAAACTAATTCTAAAAGTAAAGCTTATACTTTATTTAAAGATGCTCTTTTAAAAACTAAGAAAGTGGCTTTAGCTAAAACAGTTATAGATACTAAGTTTTATTACGTTATTTTAAGATTAAATGAAAATATGATTGTTATGAATACTTTATATTTTTTTGAAGAAGTTAATATGCCTGAGGCTAATATAGATACTAAATATACCAAGAAAGAACTGGATTTAGCAATTGAACTTGTTAATTCTTTAAATATGAAATTTAAACCTGAAGAATTAGAAGATGAATATCAAAATAAAATTAAAGATGCTATTGATTTAAAAATTGAAGGTAAAAATATTAAAAAACCGAAAAAGAAGAGAGAAACTAATATTAAAGATTTAATGACAGCTTTAGAAATGAGCTTAAAAAATGTTTAATAAAATATTAAGTCCTATGCTTCTTAAAGAAATAGATAAACCTTTTATAGATGATAATTATATTTTTGAACTTAAATATGATGGAATTAGAACTTTGTTATATGTAAGTCCTAAAACTTTTAAACTTATAACTAGGAATGGTAATGATTTAGCTAATATTTATCCTGAACTTAAAAGTGTACAAAATATAGTAGGTAAACATAAAGTCATTTTTGATGGAGAAATAGTGGCTTTTAAAAATGGAAAACCAAGTTTTAGTGAATTGCAACATCGTAATCATTTAAAAAACATAAGTAAAATAAAACTTATGATTAATGAAATACCTGTTTGTTTTGTGGTTTTTGATATTATTTATTTTGATAAAGATTTAACAAATCTAACTTTGATGGAAAGAAAAAAGATTCTAAATGATTTTACAGATACTGATATTTTTATTAAAACTAAAATGTATAATGATGGTTTAAAATTATTTAAGCATATTAAAAAAATAGGATTAGAAGGTATAGTTGCTAAACAAAAGGATAGTAAATATATACTCGGTAAAAGAGTAGATAATTGGATTAAAATAAAGAATTTTAAAAAAGAATATTTTTATGTTTATGGTTTTACTAAATTAAAAGATAAATATGCTTTATATTTAGGGGAATATAAAAATAAAAAATTAATACCAGTTGGAAAAGTTAGTGTTATGCCAGATAATGATGTTTTAAGAATGGTTCAAAAACAGAAAAAAGTTAAAAATATATTCGTAGATATAACTGATAATATAAATTTTGTAGAACCTATTAATAAAATATTAGTTCATTATATGGAAAGAACTTTAAATAATACTTTAAGACAACCTTTTATAAAAAGAAGTTAAATTTTATTTTTCAATAAAAAAAGAAAGATCTGTTAATCTTTTCTTTAATCATTATTATTTTACTATAAATGTATTAATAAATATTTTATTTTAGAAAGGTCTATGCTTGATTTACTTCCATTATAACTGGTAATATTATTGGTCTACGTCCAGTTAATTCATTAATATATGGATATAGTTCTAATATGATTTGGTTTTTTAAATCAGTGTGACTATAACTAGCACTTGATAATGTTTTATTTACTATATCAGTTATTTTATGTTCTATTTTATTTATTAATTCAGGATTTTCATTTACCATAATAAATCCTCTTGTAGTAACATTTGGCTTTATCAATAATTTTCTTGTTAATGTATTTATATTTAATATAGTTACAAGTATGCCATCATTACTCATTAATTTACGATCTTTTATTACTTGGGAACCAATGTCTCCAATTCTAGAACCATCAACATAAACATCGCCAGCTTGAACACTATTTCCTCTAGTTACAACGCCTTTGTTTAAATTAATAACATCACCATTTTTGCAAATAAAGATATTTTCACTTGGAATGTTACAATCTTCTGCGATACGTTTATGTTCTTTTAACATTCTGTATTCACCATGCATTGGCATAAAATATTTTGGATTGATTATTCTAAGCATCCATTTTAATTCTTCTTCTTTAGCATGGCCTGATGTATGAACATCATTAAATGTTTTATTTGTATAAACTTTAACACCTTTTAAATATAATTTATTGATAACTCTATTGATACTTGCAGCGTTACCTGGAATAGGTGATGAAGAAAATACAACTAAATCATCAGGCATTAAAGTGATTTGTTTATGTTGACCATTTGCTATTCTTGATAATGCAGCGAGTGGTTCACCTTGAGTTCCTGTACATAAAATACATATTTCATTTTTCTTTAAATTTTTAGCTTGATTATTGTCTATAAATATAGATTTATCTTCAATAAGACCATTATTTAAAGCTAGTTCAATACTTGTTTCCATAGAACGACCAAAAATAATTATTTTACGATTATTTTTACGACATGTTTCAACGATATGTTTAATACGGAAAATGTTAGAAGCAAAAGTTGCAATGATAACTCTTCCATAATGTTTAGATACAATATCATTTAAGGCTTCATCAACACTAGATTCACTTTTGGAACTACCAGGTGATAAGGCATTAGTAGAGTCACTAAGTAAAAGCGTAACACCATTTTTACCTAATTCAGCCATTTTATGAATATTAGCAACAGGTCCAATAGGAGTTAAGTCAAATTTAAAATCCCCAGTTTCAAATATTATACCATTTGGAGTATGAATTGCTAGGGCAAAAGAACCGGGAATAGAGTGGGTAGTACCAACAAATTCAATTTTGAAATATTTGGTTTTAAGAATTGTGTCTTCCGTTACTAATTCAATATTGTTATAGCTTACATTTCTGTCTGTTAGTTTTTTTACTATTAAATCAGCAGCTATTTTAGATGCGTATATCTTAGGAATATTAACACTATTTAAAAGGAAAGAAATCCCACCAATATGATCTTCATGACCGTGCGTTATGACTAAACCTTTAATCTTGTCTTCGTTTTGTTTTAAATAACTTATATCTTGTATAACATAATCAATACCTAGTAAATCATCTTCAGGAAACATTACACCAGCATCAATTATAATTATTTCTTCTTTATGCGTTACAACATACATATTTTTTCCGACTTCGCCTAAGCCACCTAAAGCAACAATGGACGTAGTCTCATTATTATTATTCATTAAAATCATCTCTTTCTAAATATAAAAAAGTTTTGTAACTGCTTAACATTATACTATTATTTTGGGATTTTGTCTACTATTAAAGATAAATTAGACTATTTGAATAAGTTTAGAAATCTTTTAGAAAAACTTTAATATTAATGTTTTTTTACATAATTTTACATATAAAAAATGTAAATTAATTTATAAATTTACATTTATCATTTATAATAATACTAGAGGTGGAATTATGGATATGAATCAAAGTTATAATTATAATAGACAAGGGGTAGTAGAAGAAATAAAACAATATAAAAGA
>CANDSI010000123.1 GCA_947388575.1 uncultured Mycoplasma sp. | reverse complement strand
TTATATATCGTTACTATGTTATCATATATATTGACATTGGCGGCTTTTTCTAATGTACTATTTTCTTTATAAAATTTAATAGCATCTTTTTTAGAAATATTATATTTTATAAATGGTTCGTTATGATCAATTATACTTGCCATTTCTTGCTTTATTCTTGATAAATCATCAATAGTTAATGTATCTTTATATTCTACTTCACATAACATTCCTCCTGGAACACTATGCAGATAGTGAACATCAGAATTTGAGATTATTGTTTTTAATGCTACTTCAAAAATAAATTTGACTGCAGCTTTATAAATTTTAGCTCCTTCTATACTTCTAGCATCAAAAAATTCTATAGTTTCATCTTCTATAGCTCTATCACTTAAAGAGAAAATTTCATTATTCTTTATAACACCTAAAGCTCGCTCTTTAAATGTTGATAATTCACTTATATTTAAATATGTTGTTCCTCTCTTAACTTGAACTGTTTTATTTTTATCAAATGTTATTTTTATTGTATCATCTTTTTCACTTTTCATGTCAATTCCCCATATTCTATTATATATTATCATAAAATTAGGCTTTTGTCATAATTTTTTTGAATTTTATTATACTTTTTTGTTTTTTTGTGAATAAAATATCTATATTATTACTATATATATATAGAATGATTATGTTGTTGTTAGAAAGAGAGATTTTTATGAATATTGTACCTACTGTTATAGAAAAAACTAGTAATAAAGAATATGCTTATGATTTATATTCACGTTTGCTTAAAGATAGAATTATATTTCTAAGTGGTGAGATTAATGATAATCTTGCCAGTATTATTGTTAGTGAGCTTCTTTATCTGGATGCCCAAAATCATGATGATATTTTTCTTTATATAAATAGTCCTGGTGGATCTGTTTCTTCTGGTCTCGCTATTTATGATACTATGAATTATATTAAAAGCGACGTTAGAACAATTGTTATTGGTATTGCCGCATCAATGGGGGCATTCCTTCTTTCTAGTGGCACTCCAGGAAAAAGATGTGCCCTTTCTAATGCTGAAGTTATGATACATCAAGTATTGGGCGGTGCTCAAGGCCAAGCTACAGATATAAAAATTCATACTGAACATATCCTTAAACTTAAAAAAAAGCTAAACCAAATTTTAGCTAATAATACAGGAAAGTCTATTAATAAAATTACTAAAGATTGCGAAAGAGATAATTTTATGAGCGCCAAAGAAGCTTTGAAATATGGTTTAATAGATGAAATAATTTAATTCTTTTTTTCTTTGTGCTTTTTAATTAGATTTCTTATTTTTATAAAGTGGTGATTGACGCCACTTTTTCCAATAGTATAATCTGTTTCTAGCGATATAATATCTGCTAGTTCTTTTAATGATGTTTCAGGATATTTCTCACGATAATCTAATACTATTCTGGTTGAGTCATCTAATAAGCTATATAAGTCATTTTCCTTTAAGTATTTTATATCTTCTAATTGTTTTAAACCTGTGTTTATTGTTTTTTCTTGGTTTGCTATCTCACAATTATTAAGACGATTAACCATATTTTTATGATCTCTATATATTCTTATATCCTCAAAATAAAAATATGAAGTTGTTGCTTTAAACATACGAATGATCTCACTAATTACTTCGGCATTTTTTATGTATACCATATATTTTGAATTTCTTTTTATATGCTTAGCCATTATTCCTAGTTCTCGAAATAAATTAGTAACATATACTGCTTCTCTACTCATGTTAGTAACTATTTCTAAATGATAACCACTAGATGCTGGATCATTAATTGTACCAGAAGCTAAAAATATTCCTTGAAGATAAGCTATTTTTTCTTCTTTATTAGTTAAAAAATACTCAGTTGGTAATATTTTCTTTTTATTTTCTATAATGTTTAAAAAATGTAGAATATATTCTACCTTCTCATTTATCTCTAATATATATATTTGTTTTATTCTAAAGCGTTTTTGATTACGAACTGTTATTCTGGGCTGAATATTAAAAATTTCCTTTATATGCTTATATATTCTTCTTGTTACACTTGCATTTTCTAATGTTATATTTATACTATCTTTTATAACTGCAGCAAATCTTATGTATCCCGATAACTCACATATTTTTTCAGAATTATTTATATCACTTTTTACTATTTCCTCTTTTATTCTTGTTGTATAGGTCATTATTCATTCTCCATTAAAATTGAAAATACTAGATATGCAGTTTTTAAAGTATCATGTCTTAAATAGCCATCTTCAATAGTATACATTTTGTCTTTTATAATGCTTACTTTTCTTTTTCTTAATGTTTCTTCATCTAGTTTAACAGGATCTTTTTGCTCTTCCGTAGCGTATTTTTCTACTAATTCTGGTGGTATCTCAACATTATTGGCCAAAACTATATTAATTGTTCCTTTCCCTAAATACTTCTCTAGTTCAGCAATATGATCACTTACTTTATATTCATCTGTTTCGCCTGGTTGTGTTACTAAATTGCAAATATAAAGTTTTGGTGCTTTGCTTTTTTTAATAGCTTTTACTATATCATCTATAATAATATTCGGAATGATACTTGTTAATAAGCTTCCTGAAGAGAAAATTATTAAGTCTGCTTCCTTTATTGCATCTAAAACTTCAGGGTTTGCTTTTACTTCATGATCATATGCTATTTTAACTATTTTCTTTTTTGTTTTAGTTATACTCGTTTCACCATAAATTTTTTTATTATCTTCAGTAATTCCCATTAGTTCAGCATTATCCTCTGTAATTGGTAAAATTCTTCCTTCTACATCAAGCAATTTAGCTAAAACAGGTATAGCGTGTGCAAAATCACCCTTTTGTTCTAATAAAGCTGTTAATAAAAGGTTTTTAATAGAATGATTTCCTAAACTTTTTGATTGCTTAAATCTATAATTCATTAAATTAATTATATCCTTATCAGTGTTACTCATTGCAATTAATACTTTTGAAATATCGCCTACTGCTGGAATATTAAAATCTTTTCGTAATCTTAATGTTGAGCCTCCATTATCAGAAACTGATACTACTGCTGTAATATCTATTGGAAATAATTTTAAGCCTTTTAACATTTGTGAAAGCCCTGAGCCTCCACCAAAAATAACTATTTTCTTCATTTTACATCACTAATATAACTTTATCACATTTTTATAAAAAAAAGAACTATTTATTCAAAAAAATATCATCTATTTCAAATTTCTTCTTATGTTTTCTTAACTTTTCTATATTTTGTAAATCTATTTTTATTGTGCTCCATTTGATTTGAATTTCGTTCTGCTTTGATTTTTTCTCTTCATTATTTCTAAGGTTTCTATCATAACTCTTTAAATTTAAAGCACTAAATTTTATAAAAATTTCATGATTATTATCATAATTTATTAAATATTCTAATATTTCTTCTTTTGTAGCCCATAAAAAACTATTTGGAACGCCATATATTATAGCATCACAACCATAATTTTGTTTTTCTGTTCCTAGAAATAAAAATCTTAAAATTAAATTAACTTTTATATAATAATTATTTAAGCTATCTTTTATTTTTTTGATTTCTTCATAATTATGGAATATGTAAGTGATTGCATCTACTCTCTTATCATTTACTTTTCCTATTAAAAAACTATCTAAAGCTTTTATTGTTTTCTCCTCTATACCTACTCTTCTAAAAAATGGATACAAAGTTTTTGTACTTTCTTGATGTACTGAACAATACTTTCCTGTTTTTATACTAATTCCTTTTATTTCATTGTTTATTTTTATTTTAATATCCGCTTTTTCAAAATACTTGCTTTTCCAACATTCTACAATATCATTTTCTCTAATATCTTTAAATATTGCATATATTAAACATTGTATATTTTTATTTAGTTCCTTTATTTTATTTTTATCTATCATTTTGGCAAAATTTTTTTCATTTATAAACCCTTTTTGCAAATTATCACCTCTAAGATATTATAATATCATATTATACTTGCGAAGTTTGTCGAATTATAAAACAGTAGAGTACTTTTTTAATTATTGTAATAAATTATTCAATTTTATAAAAATTAGATTTATTCACAATTAGTATAAATAAATTAACGCAAAAAAAAAGCTAGCAGCTTCCTATTTTCGCATTCACTATCTTCGGCGTTCTAGTGCTTAACTTCTCTGTTCGGGATGGGAAGAGGTGTGTCCACTAGGCTATCGTCACTAGCAAAGGATTTTGTCCTTTAAAAACTTGATAATGCTTTACTCATTAAATTATTAAAATAATTAAAGTTAAATCCTCGATCTATTAGTACTGGTCAGCTCAACGTATCACTACGCTTCCACACCCAGCCTATCAACCTTGTAGTCTACAAGGAATCTTACTTCACGAAGAATGGGAAAATTCATCTTGGAGGAGGCTTCCCGCTTAGATGCTTTCAGCGGTTATCCCTTCCATACATAGCTACTCTGCACTGCAACTGGCGTTACAACAGATACA
>CANDSI010000122.1 GCA_947388575.1 uncultured Mycoplasma sp. | reverse complement strand
ATGGGATTTTTCGGATAATATAATTTTAAAAATATCTGAAGAATATTCTGATGCTGTTTTTAAATGTAAATTTGCAGATGAAAATTTTGGTGCGTCAGGTGGTATAGTTGAAATTCAGAATGGTAAAAAGATTTTTGAAAATTATGATATAACTGATGAAGAAAAAACAAATATTTGGAATGTAGAAATTGAAGAGTTAAGTCAAGATAACGAATTAGATATATAAAGAGGATATATGAATATAAAAAATTGGAATATTGAAGAAATGACAGGATATAAACCAATTACAACATTTTATCAAGACTTTAGTATCGCGGATAATTTTGGTGTAGGTGCAATTAAAGATACTTATAATAGGGCTTTTAATGAGTGGAAAGATAATTATAAGTTTTTAACAGAATTAGTAATGGTTTTAAACTGGAAAATTTTTGAACATTATGAAAGTAATGAGAAAATTGCAAAAGTATATGATTCTTTGTGGAAAGAGGCAGATGAATATGCTATGGAAAATTTAAAAGATCAAGAAGCTAAATATTATTATGAGATAACTGATTAAATATAATATAGGAGCGAAAACTATTATTTAGTTAGATTGAAAAGGGGGATTTATTGAAAATAAAAGAAAAATTACAAAAATTTTCAGAATTATGTGGAGATTGGGATTATAGAAATATAGACATGACTGATTCTCATATACAAGGAATAGATATTGAAAAGGATACTTTATTAATATATTGTGAATTATTTTCACCTAAATTAGATGAATATGTTAGCTGTCTAGGCGGAACAATAAAAGATGTATCTTTAATAAAGAAATTTAAAAAAATAAATTTAAAGAAAAAAGTAGAAGTTTTAGATTTTATATCTACTATAAATAATTTAATTGATTGGTACAAAGTTGATAAAGACTTATATTCAGAGATTGATAATGGAGTAGAAATTTTAAAAGAAGAAGAACAAGATAATTTTAATGCTCCAACTGATGCCGATTATGATAATATTGAAGTTAAAATTATTCCGTGTAAAAAATTGGGAGAGGGTTGGTTTTGGCATAAATACGACGATGGTTCAGGTCATTTAGAATCTCCAGAAGGAAAAGAATATATGTTGTATGATTTGTGTACTAATGAATACAAGGTTGATAACAATTCTAAGTATTATGATTTTTTTCCATTAAATTATTATTATGCAGATGGATTTGAACCATCAAAGTTTAATGCTTTTGACTTTATGGAGCAAGAGATGATTGAAGTTATATTACCTAAGGAAAAAAACAAACGGAATTATTGAATAATAACATTAAGATTTTAGGAACTTGGGTAACTGATTATGATGATATGCGTTGCAATGCTATCTTGATGCAAGACAATAAAGAAGTGGCTAATATAATAGCCAGTTATGATGAATGTGATCTTAGGTATTCGATTGAAAATAAAGATTCTAAAATGACCGAAACTTTTATAAAAAAAGCATTTCAAACATTAATTTATGATGATTTTAAGTCATACTTAGAATTGCCTAAAATTTCTGATTGTTCAAAATTATTACAGGAAATATACGACAATGTATGTGAATCAGATGCTACTATGTGTCATATTTCAGATGAAGATTGGAATGATTATTATAGTGATAATTATTCAGATAATGATATAGAAGTTTTAAAGGAGGAAATTAAAAAATATGGATTAAGTGAAGTAATAGGAATTGGTGATGATGACTATAAGATAGTTGGCTATGGTGATTTAGAAACAAGATTTAATGATGATAGAAAACTTGAATTGAGTAATGAAAATGATTTTGCTATATAATGAAAGGAAATTATGAGAAAATTAGCAGTATATGAGAGCTGGAAAGATTATAGAAACTTTACCAAAGAAGAAATAAAAAGAATCTATAATATCGATGAAGATTTTGATTATTATTGTGATTATATAAAATCGAGAACATCTTTAGAAAATAGACCAAATTTAAATAGATTAAAAGAAGATATTAAAAAAAATAAAGTATCAAAAGTAATAATTAGGTCTATGAATCATTTAAGTAGGGATATGATGACATTTTTTTCATTTATAGATTTTGCATCCGAATATAATTGTATTGTAATAGATACAAATAATTTTAATTATGTTAATTATTATAAAAATTTTAAGAACAGTATTAACCAAACAATTGAGGAAAATAAGAAATTTAATGTAAATGAATCAGAGGAGGTATGCTTATGAATAAACCATTATATGATATTGATTTAAGAGAATTTAGAAAAAAATATGATTGCGGAGATTCTTGTATGCTTGAATATATAAAAGATTATATTTCAAGTGATTTGATGGATCTTTATCATGATGTACTAAATTATAATGAAATATATGCAAATAGTTGGACTATTGAAGACTTATTTAAAATGGGTGAAAAAGATAAATATTGGACTAATCGAGCCAATTTTTTTATAGAGAAATATAATATTCCCAAAGATGATTATAACGAGTTTGGTAAATATTTTGATAAGTATATGGAGTTACGAGATAATTTACTAGATGATATGGGATTAAGTATGTATATAGATGAAGAGCTATCGTTAGAAGATATTTTACCTGGTGGAATTGTTGAATTTGAAAATATTACTAATCCTAGTGAAATGAATGATATAGATTCATATACAGTTGCAAGAGTAAGAAATTTTGGACATTGTGTTGAACTTCATTATTCAGGTGGAGAAGCTACCGTAGAATATGGATATAAAGTATATTATGATTGTTGGGAAGTTGGGATTGAAGAAATAGATTGGTTTAATAAGGATATGACAGAAGAAGAGATAATAGATAAGTTACAAAAATCGTTTGATTATCATTTTGGAGAAGAACATGAAATACAACGATAAAGTTTATGTTGTTTGCTATAATTCATTAGATGTGTTTAATTCAAAGAAAGAGGCAAAGGACTTTTATAGTACTTGCTATTATATGAGTGAAGGAGCAGAACATGAGCGTTATGCTTCAATTTTAGCTGATTTAAATTTCTGTGATACCGGAAGAGATAATATTAGTAAATATTGTCAGAATATACGTATTAAATTAAATGAAGATAAAGAAGAATTTTTAGTTGTTGAATTGGGAAAACCTTTATCAATAGAAGAAACTATTAAATATTATGAGAGCAAAATTAAAACAATTTTAAAGATTTCAGAAGATTTTGATGTTAACTTTGATAGTACGATACCATTTGAAGATTTTGATGATACAAATTTTAATATGTATAGTTTTTCTGAGTATTATAAAAAAATCTTTGAAAAAATGAATATTCATTTTAATAATATAACCACTAAAGAAGCATCAGACGGAAAATATGAATTAAATTTAGATAATAATATATTGGATGTTAGAGCATGGGATAAATTAAATGATGTAGTTAGTAATGTGGAATCAGCTTTAGAGTTTAGTACAAATAAAAATATAGAAATGGAGGTATAATGATAGAAATAGAAATAAATAATAATGGAAAACTTAGAGTAAGTCAAACAGAAGCAGATAAAGCAAGATGTGGCATTGCTTTAGAAAGCATTGATGAAAAAGGTAATATTGATAGAAGAGATTTAATCAGTGAGGGTGACTTTGTAATGCTTATGAATTATTATCGCTATGTTGTAGATAATGATATAAAAGATGAATTTATAAATCCTACTGGACTTAATGATAAAGATAAAATAGATGAAGAAGATTATACAATTGGTAATTAAATTATGAGTATTATGATAATTGATAAAAAGACAAGTGATTTGTCGATGAGTAACTATGAAACAATGAGAGAAACTAAAGTCGCTTATAATTACATTAGTGATATATTAGAAAATTCTGAAATTAGGATGGATACTGAAACTGCTAAAGAATTAGAAAATTCTCTTGATATTTTAAATGATTTGTATGATGCAGTTTATTCTAGTTTAAAATCATCTTATAGAGAACATCAATTATTAACTGATGCTTGTTGCAAAAATTGCAATAATCAATTGTTTATTAGCGATAATATTAAATATTCTTATCAATGTCTCGAATGTGATGAAAACTTTTTTGATTTTGAAGTAATTGGAGATAATGTTTGGTATAAAGATGATAAAAAAGAACATTTACCATTACCTAATTCTTTTTCAATTAATGTTGACTATGATAAGGAAGATGAAACAGTTTGGATAGGCTTTGAAAGTGGTGCTGGTGCAAAGTACCATTGTGAAAATGCAGATGATTTCGCTAAAGCAATGGAATTTTATTGTAATAATTATTTAACTTATGATAAAGAGTTAGAAAATGAAGATTTGGAGGTATAGATGAAAAAAGATTATGAAGAATTTTTAAAAGGAAATAAAGAAATAATTGAATATATTAAAGATAATGATTTAACTAATTTAATTGAAGAAGCAGATTCAAAAGCTAAAGAATTTGCAGAGATGGATGGGAGTTTACATTCTTATCGTTATTCACAACTATATGATATTTTAGAATGTAA
>CANDSI010000121.1 GCA_947388575.1 uncultured Mycoplasma sp. | reverse complement strand
CTTGGGAAATTATATTCTCTCTTTGTAGATTCATAAATATTATCCCATAGTTCTTTTGGTAAATTAATATCAACACTTTTAATAAAGCCATAGGTGCTTTCAACACCATTTTTAACATATTCATTTATAAAATTTAGTGCTTCCTTTTTATTAAAATATATTCCATATTCTTCACACCATAAACCATTACATAAATCAGCTTTGCAACAAAATTGATTGCAATTCCAGCAACCCTTTAATGAATCCTTATTGTTTTTATCAAATGTTGTTCCAACATTAAAAAAATAGCATGTCTTTTCAATCATAGTTCATGTTCCTTTGACTTAACTGCTTCAATAGTTTTAAAATCATTTAAAATAGAATCACCAAATGGTTTATACAATTTTAATTCATCTATATTAACATCAACTAATTCATAGTCTTTACCCTTATAATTAACTGTTTCTATCGTGTTTGAAATAATATTTAATTCTCTTAACTTTTTAATTACTTTTTTATCTTTAAAATTAGGATTAATTGCAATTCTATTTTTAAAACTCTCAAGTTGTGGTATATTATCTGTCAATGTTTTACTATTTTTAGAATCATAGTGAACATCTATTAATAACGCATAATGTAAATCATCATCCATGCTTAAATAACCACCAACAGATAAAGCAATTTGTTTATCATCAATAAATATTTTCTTGTTTTCATTAGAATTAGCAGCAATCTTATAAGGATCAATCGTTACTTTATACATTAATTCTTTATCTTTAGCCATTTTACCTTTCCTTTCTTGTTATCTTTTAAATAATAATAAACAGATGTATCAAGTATCTCGCATATATTTAACATATCAAAAAAATCTGGTACAATTTTGCCATTTTCAATATCTTTAATAGTTTCTTTATCTACATGCGATAAATATGCTAGTCTTCCCCTAGACATTCCCCAAGATAATCTTTCACTTTTTATTTTCTTTCCGACATTTTCTGTCCATTCTATATTTATAATTATTCCCCCTTTAAATAAGTAAAAGAGAACTATATTTAGTCCTCTTCATACTTTGTAAAATCTATATAAGCCATTATATCTAGTAATGTATCATCATCTGCTTTTAATCCTAAATGCAAATGTGGTCCTGTACTTTGTCCAGTTGTTGAAGTTCTACCTAGTAAATCACCTTTCCTCACTAAAGATCCAACTCTTAAAATATAAGGTTGACTATTGTGTTGAAGGTGAAAATATTGAGCCGATAAGCCATTATTACATTTAACAATCATATAATTACCAGTAGAATTATTAGATTCACTAAATGGCAAATCATTTGCCTGTGTATTTGTAATATTCGTTATTGTTCCATCGCATACACTATAAAAATTTGTACCTATCGGAACAGCCAAATCCCAACCAGAATGAAAGTTGATTCTCTCTTGTGCAGAATCTGATAAACCTAAATCAACATTCCTATGTTCAAATACTATTGATGTAATAGTAAAATCTCGTCTTAATGGAAAGGAAAAAGGTAATGGATAATATGATTCATCATATTTGCTACTTAAAGTTATATCAATTCCATCTTTATTACATAAATCTATAACATCTATTGATACACCATCACTATTTGTACCACTTTCTATATTAAAATCTGGTAGTGATGTATCTGTACTCAAATTTTTACATATAGTTTTAATTGGAATCATTTGTTTCTCTTTTTCGTTTACATTGCTTAAATATGCTTTATCCCACTGTTCTAAACTTAAAGTAGAAGTATCTAAAACATTATTTGTTCTTTGCAAATAAAACACTATTCTTTCTAAAGACACATATCCTTTAGTGGTTAAATATTTATTTAATAATCCTTTATATCTTTCAGCATATAATTGACTATTTATAACTGATGACTTTTCTCGCATACTGTTTGTACGTTCTTCGACAAACGATTCTCCAGTAACAAAACCAATAACAGCAACTATGATAACAAAAAAGCCAACAATTGATACTACTGCTGGCAAAATAATAAATAATATCTTTTTACTAAATAGCTTCTTGATAATCTCCATAATCCTCACTATATGGAATATCATCAGTTTCACCCATATAATACATTTGTAAAGGTGTAGCAAAAACATTTAATCTTAATCTATTTTTATTAGTGATATTAACTAAAAACTGTCCTTGACTACATCTACTTAAAAAAGATTTTTGGGTTTCTGTTAAAGGATTATTTGCATAAATCTTTTCAATAGCTTTTAAATCATTATCCTTTAACATACCTGTTATCTGATACTGACAATTCCCAAATAAACTTGCAGCATGTCTTAAAACTCCTGCATTAGTAGTTAAATCCGTTGGCTGTTGTGTAGCCACCACTATTCCAGCATTATACTTTCTTAAACGTCTTGCCATTTGCCCAAAATATTTAAGCAAAGTTGGATTATCTTCATCTATAAAATAATGAAATTCATCCACCACAAGAAGCATATTTTGTTTCTTCTTATTTTTATCATTTTTCTTTTTATTATCAACTATCTCATTACTTAAATATGTTAAGAGATTTATCATTTGAGTATTAATTAATCTTCTACTAGAATTAAATAACAATTCTTGTAAATTAAACACAACTAAATTATTACTTAAATCAATAGTGGTTATACCATTGTATAGATTTCCATCTTGACCTGTAACAAGTCTTTTTAATAGAACCTCAATATTTACTAATATTCTCTCTAATTCTTTAGTCTTTGTATGTTTTTGTTCCTTCAGTAAATAAGCATATAAATCACTAAAAATAGGATAATCTTTAGGAGTCATGTTTTCAAACTCTTCTAAAGTTGTCTTTTTAGTTATTCCTCTAGTATTATAAAATTTCTCTACTATATCGAGTAAAACAACTAACTCTTTTTCAGATATATCTTCAAAAGCAGTTGAGAAAAAGTTTTCCAAGAATCCTAAATGCTTACCCAATATAGATGTTTCTTCATCATCATCAGTAGATACATACCTAACCTGTAAAGGATTTATTAAACTCTTGCTGGATAAATCGATATACTCTCCACCACATCTATTGGTAAGTTTTTCAAGTTCATTCTCAATATCAAATAAAAATAATTTTGTTCCTCTAGCAAATTCATTCGTAATTAAAAGTTTTAAAAGATAAGATTTACCACTTCCAGTAGTTCCAATCACTGACATATTATGAGCTGTCCTTGATTTAGTTAATGTAAACTGATCAAAGAATGTTGGAAGGCCATAATTACAATCTTCACCGAGTAACCATCCTGTTGAATCATTATGATAATTTTCAGTAAAAAAGAAAGCAGATGCAAGTGTTTGTGTTGGCAGATACATTGCATAATCCGATAATCCTTTATTGGTAAGTTCAAATGCTTGCCAAGCATTCATCTGTCTCATCATAGGAATATCAACTTTAATTTGATACAATTCGGCATTACTTTTTATTTCCTTTAATATTTCTTCTCTTTCCTTTTTAGAGCCATTTATAGCAAGAACAACTGACACTTCTTTAATTTTTTCATCATTCGCTGATATTTGTTCAATTAAAAGTCTATAATTATTCATTAAGTTCTGCATTTCATTTACATCACTTATATTTTTAGATGAGTTATAATCAGCTAAAACTGCTTTAAAACTACTATTTAAAACATTTAATAATTTAGATTGTTCAATACTATCCTTAATTGTTACGGATGCTTTTACATTTGGTAAATTGATAATTCTATCTAAAAATCCACTTTCAATAAATAAAGGATAATTTTTTATTGATACCATTTGAATCTCATTATTATCTACTTTTAAATAGTTTGGCATTTCAGAAATATGTAAAGGTGCTAACAAATCCATAAAATCATAATACATTATTTGGTCTAAATTTACATTTGAACAATATAAATTTGAAAGTATTTTAATTAACCACTTTTTGTTATCAACTAATTCTATATCTAATTTTGGGATTATTTCATCACATATTCTTTCAAAATCTTCTTTAGCCTTATCTAAGGCTTCTTTATTTTTACAAATAATTGCAAAATAATACGATGATGCCGAAGTTAAGTTTTGTTCTTCAATAGAACTTATAAAATTATAATTATTGATTAATATATCTTGTTTAACCTTATCGCTACTATTCTCTTCGATTAATCGCTCATAATTTTCTTTATTAATGTTAAGATTTATCTTCTCATCAAATTTATAAGCCTTAATCGTAAATGGTAGTCTATATAATTTCGATAATGTATGATAAAAAATATTTTGTTCATTATCATTAGTAAGCGATAAATCAATAGGACTTACCTTATAAATATAAGCAAAATCGCCAGTTTTTAATTTAAGTAAACCATTATCATTAATTTCACTAACATTAACAAATTCTTGTGAGTTTTGTAATTTCTTTTTAATAGTCTTTTTATCAAGATACTCATTACTAGATTTTTCTTTTAGTTTTTTAACTATTTTTTCTTCTTTTAGTTTTCGTTTTTCATTTTTGCTTTTTCGGT
>CANDSI010000120.1 GCA_947388575.1 uncultured Mycoplasma sp. | reverse complement strand
ACAATTCACTTTGCATCACGATTGGTGTATGTATTTCCAAAATATTTTTAATAAAATTCTCTTTCATTATTTAAAGTACCCTAATATCCAACTAACAAATTGTGTAGCTATCAGTGAAGATATGGCTGCTATAATAGTGATTTTTATTTTACGATCGTAACTAGCTTTTTGGTTATCATCTGAGCTAGCCATTTTTAGTGCATAATTTAAAGCAACAAAAAAAGCTGTTGACCCTACCACAAACAACTTTAAATATCCCATTGCATCGTTAATTAGTTTTAATGTACTTGCTAAAATCTCTTCCAAATGAAGTTCCTCCTTAGAAGTGATATTATTTTATTATATATTTCTTATTCCTCCTTATAGTCATTAAATAATAATTTTAACTGAATCCCATTTTCTAACCTTTTCTTTATTACTTCACAATATTTATCAGTTATCTCTATTCCTATCCATTTCCGATTAAGTAATTCACAAGATAAAAGTGTAGAGCCTGAACCACTAGTAAAGTCTAAAACCATATCATTTTCTTTGGTATATGTCATAATTAAATATTGCATAAGGTTACTTGGTTTTTGTGTTGGATGAAACAAAGTTGTCTCTCTAGAAAATTGAACCACATTGCGAGGATAGTTCGAATATTCCTGATTTAAAATTTTTTGCTTATTACTTTTATTTGCTTTTAAATAATCAATTGATGTTCTGGTAATTGGAAGATTAACTTTAATCAAATCTTGAGGGTAAAATACTATATGTTGCTTTGAATTTGAAACTGCACAAGCTTTAGAAAAAATCATTATATCTTCATAACATCTTAATGGTTGGTACTTCACATTTTGAAATCCTGTTACTTGTGTTTTTACCCATTTCCAATCATAACGATATAAACCTTTATTACTTTGTCTTAATGCTGAACTAAAAGGCTCATTTCCAAACAACACAATTGCTCCTGTGGGCTTTATCAGTTTTATTAATCTTTTCCACATTTCATCAAATGGTATTATTTTATCCCACTCGTAATTTGTTACTGAATATGGTGGGTCAGTAATTATTGCATCGAATACAATGCCTTTTTCTATAAGATAATCCATAACCTTTAAACAATCACCTTTATATAATTCACCTAATGATGTTGAATAATATGGTTTATTATTCAGCAAAACTCCTCCTTTCAAAAAAAAGAGAATGACTTTTAATAATCATTCTCTATATAGTTTTCTAACTCAACATACATTTTAACTAAACAACTTTTTTTAATTTTTTGTAATGAAGTTTTACATATTCCAAGTTTCTCTGCAATTGTCTCTTCGCTTTTATATGATAAAAAAGTATATATTAAATAGACGGCTTCAGACTTTGTGAGTTTACTTGCTAATATTAGAAGTGAATCATATACTTCAGATACCCATATTTGCTTATCGAGATAATTTGTAACTGCATTATCAACTTGGCTAATTGTAGATTTTTGACTAGCACTTAATTTGATATCATAAGTGGAAGTTAAACTAATATTATTTTCTATTGGAAACTTATTTAAATACTTTGCAGACTTAAATTTTAAAAATAATGTTTTTAATTGGCTTTTAACGTTATTAATATTATAATATGAACAATCCATATCATTTAAAAGATAATTTTGGTTTTCATATTTTTTAGTAATTTCTAATAAGTCACTATCAATACATAACAATTTATCAAGAGTGATAGTATTCATAATATTGTTCTCCTTTCTTATATCTTATGAATTCATCTTATAATGAACTAGAATAAATCATTTAATCACTTTAATATAAACTTCCAAAACTTGTAAGTTATTTTAATTAAAAAAGCAATTCCTGTCAATATATATAAGTTAGAAACATAAAAAAATGAGTCTCTGTAAGTCAGAATTAACTCATTTTACCTAATTATACTACATATCAGTATATTTTCAATACACCAAACAGTACAAATTTAGTACACCAAACAGTACAAATTTAGTACACCTAATAGTACATTCTGCTAATAAAAGGCTATATTATTTAGCTTTTCGATTCGCAATAGTTTATTATTTCTAATAAAGTTTCTTCTTTTAAAATAATTCTTGCTCTAACAATAGCCTCTTTAATATTTTCAAAACAATAATATTTAATTTCGTTAATATTATGAATGCAAAAGCCTCCATGTGCTAAAGCACATCTTATGCAGTAAAAGAATGCTTCTGTTTCTTTTCTTTTTTCATATCTAAATACGACTATTTCTTTTGTATCTTTATTATGTAAGAAAATACCATTACTCTTTATTATATCAGAAACTTCTGTATCCTCTTTTTCTTCAATAGGAAACCAACATTCTTTTAAATTCGGTGATATGATTTTTATCTTTTTGTTTAAAGCTGATAAATTAACTTTTCTTTCAGCAAAAGAAATTCCTCTTATACTAACATTTTCTACAGGACATTCTATAACAAAAAAACGATATATTTTAGCGAATTTCTCATCAGAAAAGCTAAATTCACTATCGCAAGTCCATTTTTCTTTCATCCTTAACACCTCTTAACTTACATTATACCATTTTTCATATAAATCTTTAAAAAAAATTAATTTTTTATAACATTTATTTATACGTTTTCCTAATTAGCTTTTCTAAATAATTAAAATTAATATTTTTAATAAGCCATAGTAATAAATTAAAATATATTCTTGAAATGGTTATATTTTTTATTTCTTTTCTTAATAATCCATTTATAGATGTTTTATTATCATCTATATTTATGTAAGTTTCATATATTTTCAAGTTTGGAATATAATTTTGGACTACTGACATTTCATAATTATCTTTATAAATTGTTATATACTCTTTTAGTTCTTTTTCTAAATCTTTATATAATATTTTAGAGTATTTTTTTAATTTAGTAATATCAAATGGATAGCAATATTTATTATTTATATTAATAGTTTCTACTGCATTTGCTTTATTATAATAATTATGTATACCTTTGGAACAAGAATATAATATTTCAATTGATAAAGCTTGGTCTTTAATATCACCTTTGCAGTCTTTATCATTTAAAAAATTAGTTAAAAATACTTCTCTTGATAGTTCATTATAGCCTAAAAATTCTTTTTTTTCTTTTTTAGTATATAAATCTCCTAAAAGAATCTCTTTAAATGGTACTTTGTCTACTAAAGGATTGCTAAAGAAATATATATCAAAATGTTCTAAGCCTCCAATTTGTTCCTCACTGTCTGTTCTTTCATTTATCTCTTTTGACTGATAAGAGTGAACTTGAATATTTAATAAATGCCCTATCTCAATATTAATTCTTTCGTGTCTAATCCGACCATTAGATTTATAAAAAGGTTTAGTTTCAATCCAATTTCTCATTGACACTCCATTATGAAGTAAATTAAGATTTGCACTTGTAATTGTAAAGTTATTTTTATTATAGAAAGTTAATAATCCGTGATAATCTTTTTCGCCATATTTATCAAATCTTGGTTTTAAATTTTCAATATAGCAGTCAGGAATATTTTGATCTTGAAAAATTCTTTTGTAATCTTCAATGTTTAGTATATTCATTTCATCATTAGGAGTAAAAACTTTTGAATATGCATCAGCTTTCACAATTCTCTTATTTCCATCTAAAGAATTATTAATTTTTATAAAATCACTTAATAAGTCTATAAAGTGATAACCACTATGAAATAGTTTACCATATCCATATTTATATGGATGGTTTTCTTTTAACATATCGTGTGGCATTTCCCAAGCTCCATCACTATGAAATATATCAATATTAGTAATAGGCATTTGATATTTATTAACTACTTCAGTCAATACTTCTTTTATTTTTTCATATCCTTTATGATATTTTCTTTGGCACATAACTTTGCATGATGCTTTTGAGTTATTTGCTAGTTCTAATATTTTGTAATATTGTTTTCTAACTTTTTCTATACTATTTAAACTTGTCATATTTTTAGTAACAGATATAGGCTTATCTGTTAAAACATTAATATTATTTTTTAAAGCAAATTCTAAATACATAAAATGAGCTTTAGGTTCAGTAGCTACAATAATATGAGTAATTTCTAATGTATTACATACTGCTAATAAATTACTTGAAATAGATTTTGGTAAGTGTTCTTTGTCTTTATATTTATCATCAATAGTAAAAACTTTAGTATTTTTAAAGCCATTTTCTTTTAAGTATTCTTTTGTTACATCTTTTAAAGAATCTAATTCTACTACTAATGCTAAATTCACTTTATGTTTTTTAAAGTAATTAAGATATATTCTTTTAGCATGAGGTCCAACCCCAACAAGAGCTATATTTTTCACAACTAACTCACCTCGATGTAAGTTATTATAAGTCACAAATTAAAAATTACAAAATCAAAAAAAAAATATGGCTTTGCATTTTTGCAAAGCCATATTTTTTTCCATGTGAGTACCTCTTTATTTGAACCTCTCTAATGTTCAACATAATGTCTTTTATAATATTTTAATATTTCGTAATCTCTTCTTAC
>CANDSI010000119.1 GCA_947388575.1 uncultured Mycoplasma sp. | reverse complement strand
AGAAAAATGCCAAATAGAAATGTTCATACAGTTCATACTGAAAAGGGCTGGACAAACAGATATGAAAATTCAAATAGAACTTTAGGGTATTATGACACTAAAGCAGAAGCTCAATCTGTAGGAAGAGAGAAAGCAATGCAAAATAACTCAGAACATATTATCCATGGACTTAATGGAAGAATTCAAAATAAGAATTCATATGGAAATGATCCATGTCCACCAAGAGATAAAAAATAAAAGCAGGGCCTATAGGTCTTGCTTTTGAGGCTAATAGAGAGGAGAAAAGGATGAGAGGAAAAGAAATATCAGATTCAAAAAAATTGATTTTAATGGGACTTTGTGGTGGAAAATGTGAATTTCGAGGATGTGAAAAATCTATTGTACAGGATATGTTAACAGGAGAAAAGAGCAATTTTTCAAATTATGCGCATATAGTAGCATCCAGTGAAAATGGTCCAAGAGGTGATAAGACACTATCTACTCAATTAAGTAATGATGAAAATAATATAATGGTTCTATGTAGAGATCATCACAAAGAAATAGATGATTTTCCAGAGAAATATACAGTAGATATATTAAAAGATATGAAAAGAGAACATGAAGCATACATTAAAGATTTGATGAATATTAGTAAAGAATCTAGTGTTATTGGAGTAAAATATACAGCAAATATTTCTGATAGAGTTACTAAAATTAATGATGAAGATATTAGAAAATGTGCATTTAGACAAAATAAATATTGTAGAGGCGAAATTATTAATTTATCAGATAGCAAAGCGGATGAGAGGAATAATAGTAAATTTTATGAATTTGAAAGAGATAATATAAAAAATAATTTTCTTCAATGTATAAAACCTCTATTAAAGAAAGAAAAAGTTTACAAGTTCTTTCTTTGTGCTATTGCTCCTCAACCTTTATTAATATATTTAGGAACGCTTTTTTCTGATATTACAGATGTAGAAGTACAACAACTGCAACGAGAACCAATACCTGAATGGTATTTGAGTGATGAAAGAAATGAACAATTTCATGTAAAAATGGCTATTCCTGAAAAGAAACATTCTAGGGTTGCATTAAATATTTCAATAACAGCTGATATATCTGAAAATAGAGTAAGAGACATTGTAGGTGAAGAGTGTGATATTTTTAAGATTGAAAGTAATATACATGGAAATGACATTATAAAAAATAGGAATCAGTTAGAAATGTATAAAAAGAAAATTCGAGAAGTTTATGAAATTATTAAAGATGTATATGGTAGAGATTGTGAAATAAATGTATTCCCTGCTATGCCAGTTTCAATAGCTATTGAAACTGGTAGATGTTGGATGAAAAAAGCACACCCAAGTCTTACAATATATGACGAAAAAAATGGTTTTAAAAAAGCATTAGAAATAAAATATGAAGGAGAAGATAAATGATAGAAAATAAACAAAATATAGATAAAATGTTGAGAAGAATAGCGGATGAAATAGAAATAAGCCAAACAGAGCATGAACGAGCAGTAAAGAGTTATAATGCGGTAGGAACCTTTTTAGACAATAATATTCCACAATATAATATCAGAGTTATTCCCCAAGGTTCATTTAGACTAGGGACTGTAATCAAACCTATAACAGATAAAGATGAATATGATATAGATTTAGTAGCAATTGTAGATAATAAATTTACAGATGCCGAAGATTTAAAAAACATTGTAGGGGATGCTTTGAAAGAAAGTGATAGATATTCAGAGAAACTTAAAGAAGGAAAAAGATGTTGGACAATTGAATATGCAGAAAGTTCTAATTATCATATGGACATATTACCTGCAATGAAAAGTGATACATATATGACGACTAAAGAACTTACTATGACACATAAAGAAGATGAAAGTTCTGATTATGAATTTAGACAAACAAATCCAGAGGCATATTATGATTGGTTTGCCAAAAGAATGGAAGAAGAGAAAAAGAATTTAACCGAAGAGTATGCTATTAGAAATAAATTAGAAATTGTTGATGTGCCAGAATATGAAATAAAAACAACTCTACAGATTGCAATAGAAATAATAAAAAGATACAGAGATATAAAATTTCAAGAAAATCCAGACATAAAGCCAATATCAATTATATTAACTACATTAATGGCTAGAATTTATACAGGAAAAGAGAATGTATACGAATTAATTGAAAAATTTTCTAAAGAGTATATTAGGTACTTAGAAAAAGATGAAAATGGTGATATATTAATAAAAAATCCTGTTAATGAAAATGAAAACTTTGCTGATAAGTGGCCAAAATATCCAGATAGAAAAGAAGCATTCTTTAAATTTATGACAGAACTTAACGTTGATCTTGTTACGAATAAAATTTTGTTAGAAGGAAATATAAGAGAGCAAGCTACATCTTATAAAAAGTTGTTTGGTGAAAATATGGTAAATAGAGTTTACGAGAATATAGCAAATGAAACAAGAATTGAAAGAGAAAATTCAAATATTTATCTAAAAGAAAATGGAAACATTACTTCACAAAAAACAAATATAAATGTAAGGAATCATAATTTTTATGGCAAGTAAAAAATATCCTAAAAATAAACCAATTACGATTCCTATTCAGAAATTTAATATAAAAAAAGAATTTAAAAATATGATAGTAAAAGAATATTACGGCATAGGCTTAAAAATGATATTAAGGATTCAACCAACGGGGTGCTCTAAATTCTATCAGGTTTTATTGGAGTATAAATCTGTACAAAAAAGACCACAAGTATATGTCAGCATAGATCAATTAGAAATAGAAGACAAAAAAAGTATTCCACATAAATATGGAATAAAACATATAAATGAAAGAGAATATATCAATCTATGTTTATACTACAGAAACGAATGGGATTCTACGATGAAAATTACAGAAACAATAATTCCGTGGATTTGTGAATGGCTATATTATTTTGAAATTTGGTGCATAACAGGAAAGTGGTGTGGAGGAGGAAAGCATCCTACCAAAAATGATATAAAAGAAAACGACAAGAATTAGACTTGTCGTTTATTCATATTTATTCTACTGTTAAAAAATGATTTATTTTTACACTGAAAAGTATCGTATTCTACTTTGGGATTATGGGCAGAGGCTTTTTTATGAATCTTTATTTTCTTTCATCCAGTCAAGTAATTCATCTTCAGAAATTTTGTTATTATTAAAATCTTTAATCTTAGATTTAGCAAGTGATTTCCAATTTTCAAAAGCTATCTTAACTTGTTCATCGTCAGCTCTTTTAGCTTGCATTAATCTTCTTTGATAGTTATTTCTATAAAATTTTATTCCATTTACAGTTTTTCGCTTTTTAGTATAAGAGTTAGTAGCACCAATCATTTTACAAGTTTGTTCATTTTCATAATATGTAATATCACAATACTTTTCTGTATTCTTAATTGGAATAAAGTATTTGCCACAATTTTTACAAGTTCTAATTTTTATGTCCTTATTCGATGCAATTTCCAGCAACGATACATATAGGAGATTAGATAGATATGATGTATGAAAAACAGGACTATCATTTACATTTATTATTCCATTTTCTAAATGTTCTCTTACTATTTTAGGTGTTATAGATTCAACAGCAATATTTAAAGTATCATGTGCAAATTGCTGATAATAGAATACATCAATGTTAGTAGAATATCTAAAAACATTATTTTTTATTAAATATGTAAGATATTTTTCAAAGGGTGAATAATTTTTATCTTCTAAGTTATTATTTAGATTATACATATAATCAATACATCTTTTTATTAAATATTGTAATTCTTTTAATTTTCTTTTAACTTTAATAAAAATTGGTTCATAAGTTTCATAAAAGTCTTCTTTTGATTTAAATAATCGTGCTTTAGGAATGTCTTTATAGAATTCTTCTAATATTGAGAGTCCATAAAAACAAAAGAAAGTATTATAAGCAGTTTCAAAAGATGAGAAATTGCTATTTAGAAATTTAATTAGGAATGTACCATAGTTTTCTTCAAAAGGACTACTAAAATTAGATGAACTAAAATAGATTTCTCCAATGTGTTCATCCGATTTAAGAATAATACTAGGAAATTTATTATCAGAAATATGATTAAAAGTTGTTTTATACAAAATTACAGAAGTTGTATAAAACTCTTTTCTTTTTTCTTTGTTAAACCATATATTAAAACCATTTTTTACTGGAATATTATTTTTTCTTAACACTAAAGAACCTCCTAAAACATAGATTGCAATATAATAAAATAAATAAAATTGCTAACAAATCAACTAAATTATACAAAAAGCTAACGAAAAATGCAATGGTTTTGGTAAAAATACTTCCTGAAACCATTGAAAATACTAACAAAAATGAAAATAACAAAAAATATAAAAAATTTTCTGAAAAAGACCTATTTTTAATACATGTTCTGGGGTTATAAGTAGAAGGGAAGGAAAGGCAGAATTCTCTTCTAGAAAATACAAAGGAGGGAAAAGCTATGGAATTACAAAAAGTTCAAAGAACAACACTAACGATGAAAGAAGCAGCAGA
>CANDSI010000118.1 GCA_947388575.1 uncultured Mycoplasma sp. | reverse complement strand
GGCATACTTTTTCATAACATTTACTTCATCATAATTTTCTTTAGTATGGTCGCCACTCATTATTATTTTGGATACTTTTTTATCATTGTATAAGTTTATTGCCACATCTAATCTGTCTTTTAACATGGGACTTGGCTCATTATTCCAGATGCCTGCGCCTAAGACTAAAACACAATCGGCATTTTCAATTTCTTTAGAATTATTTTCTACAATTAATTTACTAGTACTAGATTTAACAAAAAAATTAATTCCGAATACTATTATTATCAAGATTAAAATCATTAATATTCCCCATTTAATTATTTTTCTCATATTTTATTTTCTCCTAAATTTAGTATATCATACATCAACTTTTAAAGAAAATAAAAAGAAATAATTACTGTAAAGTGATTATCTCTTATGTGTCTCATTAGTATTTTTAAATCTGTTAATTCTTCTAACCTCTCTTACTCTTTTTGTTAAAGTTTTAGAATCAGTATTATACTTTGCACATAAATCACTAACAAATTTTAATTCGTCTATTCTTGGTCTACTATTATCATATAATTCTATAAATTCAGATATTTCATCTAATGGCATTAATATGGCTCTTAAAATATAATTTATTTCTTCTAAACTATAACACCCTTCATTTACTAGTTCCATCATAGATTTTATTTTTAACTCTTCTATCTTTTCTTCTATTTCTAACTTTCTTTTTGTTTCTATTTCTGTTTTCATTTTCTCTCCTAGCTATTATTTTTCTTCTAAATATATAATCTCTTTATTTAATTCTTTTGCATATTCAATTTCACTTTTAGTAGTATCTCCAATATATCCATTTACATTAACAACTAATATAGCATCCGATATTTTTATTTTCTCTTTATGCATATTATTAAATATTTTTATTTGTTCACTTGTAAGAATTCTTTTGTCATTTTCGCTAGGAAATATAGGTGTAATTACGCAATCACCATCTAACTCTTTATCTAATGCTATTTTCAACATTTCTTCTTTAAATTTTAAACTTCCACATATGGTTATTATCTTCATTTTTCTCTCCTTTTGATTTAATTGTATCACACGATTTATTTTTAATCTATATAATTTAAGAAATATTTTAAAAATATGGTTTATAAATTGACAAAAAGCATATTATATAATAAAATAAGATTATCAAATTTAATTGGGGCTTTAGCCAAGTGGTAAGGCATGGGACTGCAACTCCCCGAGCACCGGTTCAAATCCGGTAGGCCCCTCCAAAAGATTATAAAAGAACTCTTTAGAGCTTTTTTTTTAATTTATTATTGTTGCTATTATGTCTATTACAAATAGTATTATCAATATAATTGTTATGTACCAAGGAGTTTTTTTAGCTAACTTTTTTGTTAAAGGTGTTAATAAATAGTTTACAATTGTTGCAAATAAACCCCAGAATAAAGATATTTCTAAACATATATAATGCCCATAATGATTGTGCATATTAGTGTAATCCCAATATACATCATGAAATATTTTTTCAATTAAGTTTCCTCCTGTAAACTCTATTAATGTCATTAATAGAGTTGCTCCAATATAAAATAATACTATCTCTAACCATTTTGGTATTTTTCTTTCTTTTAAAAATTCATCTAATATTATAAGGACAAATATTGCTATACCATATATAAAAGCCCAAGGTCCATATAAAACTCCACTATTAAAAAAATGATTGCCTACAGCCATCATAAGAAAACTTTCAAATAAAAATCCTAGTATAGAATAAATAAAGAATAGATTAATGTAATATACACCATTTTTAATAAAATTCATATTTTCTTTCTCCTATCTTACAAATCCATTATGTACAACTTTAGTATCTCTTATAACAATAAATGCTTTCTCATCAAGTTCTTTTATTAATTTTATAATTTCTTGAGTTAATTTACTTTTTATTTCTATTATTATTAAATCTTTACTTTCATTATTATATGAATCTTTTAATTCAATTATTGATAAAGCTACGCCTCTACTTCTTAAATTATTTATTAACTTTTTATTATTTCTTTTTGTTGTCACTTCTATCGTATTAATATTTTTAATAAATTTACGTGATAAAAATCCGCCCATATAAGTCCCTGTTGCATATCCTAGACTATAACATATTGGAATCATAATACTATTAATTTCTGTATTAAGTGCTTTTCTAGCTGCTATAAACCAAATAAATACTTCACAAAAAGCTAGTATCGGTATGATAAAACTTTTCTTTTTAACCATTATCATTGTTCTGAATGTGGATATAGATACATCTATAATTCTAGCAAAAAATATTTCTAAACAAGTTAAAAGCATAATATCACCTTTAATATTATGCCCTAATTTTTCTATTACATAACTTTTAATAAAGCAATTATTATTAAAGTTATAAGAATTAATATTATTAATATTGCGCCTAAGATTTTATTATCTTTTCTTTTGCTATAATCTCTTTTTATTGGATTATTGCTATATTTATCTGATAATAGACTTACTTCTAATTTTTTGTTGTCATCAGCTTTTATATAATCTTTTTGTTCTTTAATTTGTTCACTATCCATCATTGTCCCACATCTTTTGCAGACAAAGCCTTGACTAGGTAGCGCTGATCCACATTTTTTACAATACATAATTATCACCATTTCTTTTGTAAACCAAAAACATTTATTTTTTATTTTATTGACAATTCACTTGATATAAAGGTTTACGTTTTTTATTTTCTTCCACTAATATGAGATGCAATATTTTCTCTTTTAATTTTACATAACCCTAAAATGTCTAAATGATAAGCACTAATTTTGACTGCTTTTATAAATTCTTCTTCATCCTCAGGACCTATAAATGGCTTAGCTGTTAATATTGCTATAGCATTTTTTGTTAATGGATATTCTTTTTCATCAACAACATTAACACAATCTAATATATTATATACTAGTTGTGTGTATTCTGGTGTTCTAAAATTAAAATTTTATACCTTGCAAAATATTATGGTATGTTTCTATACTTTTCCTTTTTTCTTCTTCCTTTTTAAGCTCTATTGGCTCATTTGTTCCTAAAGAAAATAATAATTTTAATATTGATGATAGTTCTTCTGGTAGTTCTACCCTTATATATTTAGAAGCTGATACTTTTTCTATATAACTAGTACAACTATCTGAAGATATTACTGGTGAATAAACTTTTCCTGAACCCAATTTTTTATCATTTAATGGTTCATATAAAAATATCTTTTCGCCTTCAATTTCTAAAGGTATATGAATCGTATTACAATTAATAATAAATCTTTGTAACTCTGTATCTGAATTTGCATATTCGAGTATATAATTTAATAGTTCTCCACTTGTTTCAATTCTATATTCTTTTAATGTTGCTTTGTCATTGCTAATGCTAAATAATCTTTTCATCTGTATAAAATCTTCTTCCTAATTTATTATATCTAATTAGATAATCAAACTCAATATTTAATTCTGTTCTTTAACTTTTTCTTTACGTATCTGAATATTATAAGCTATTTTTAATGCTAATGAATGAGGTGTAAATCTATATGCAAATATTGTTAATTTCATTAACATAGTTGGTACTATTATCATTTTATGTTTAAATAATTTATCAATAGCATATTCTGCAATAGTATAACTATTAGCTTCTCTTATAGCAAAAGTTCCATGAGCAACCTTATTAAATTCTGTTGCTACTGGTCCAGGACATAAAGCGCTAATATGAACATTACTCTTCATTTGTTTTAATTCTTCATGAATAGCCATTGTAAGCTTAGTAACATAGTTTTTTGTAGCATAATAAGTCGATAAACGAGGCCCTGCCATAAATCCTGCACTAGAGCATACATTTAAAATATAACCTTTATCTTTTTTTACAAAGTCTTTTAAAAATAGTTTTGTTAATATATGATAAGCTTTAATATTTAAATCAATCATCTTAAGTTCTGTATCTAAATCAGTTTCAGCGAAAATGCCAAATAAACCAAATCCAGCATTGTTGATAACTACATCTATATCTTTACTTTTTATTTTTTCATATAACTTATAACAATTTTCTTCAATACTTAAATCTAGATTTATTATAGTAGTCTTAACTTCTAATTCATTAGCAAGTTTCTTTAATCTATCTTTTCTTCTGGCTACTAAAACTAAATCGTATCCCCTTTGTGCTAAAATTCTAGCCATATCTCTTCCTATTCCTGATGATGCTCCTGTAATTAATGCTAACATATAATTCAACTCCTTATTAATTTATTTTTGAAAAAAACGAGTAATCTATACACGTTTTTCTATAACTTCTAAAATGGCTGGTAGCATTTGTTTTTTTCTTGATACTAAATTATCTATATATATTCCTTCATATATTTCATTTAAATCAAAAGCATCTTTTATTATATCTTCAGAATTATTATTGTAAATAACATATGAACCATTTTTATAGACATCTGTTATGAATAAAACTATACAAAGATAAGAGTTTGATATCTCATTGAGCTTATCAATATATTCTGTGATATGTTCCTCTATTTCATTAAAGTCCATAGTCATAACTTGGCTAATTCCTATTTGATGACTGCCAACATTA